>VGIY01000022.1 GCA_016867695.1 Candidatus Eiseniibacteriota bacterium
ATCGCCGGGAGACCCGCCCCCCTTCGGCGCCCGCCGGTTGGTACGCCTACCACATCGGGGCCGAGGCCGCCGCGGCAGGGGGTAGAGAGGACACCTCCGCGGGGGACCGCTCCGGTCAGCCGGCCATCTCTGCGCCCTGGGCGGCGCCCTCCGGTTCGCCCATCGCCATCCGCTACCGCCTGGCCGAGCCGGGCGAGGTCCGGCTCCGCGTGGTTGACGTGACCGGGCGGGAGGTGGCGTTCCTGGCCGGCGGCCGGCAGGCGGCGGGCGCCCACGCGGCGACCTGGAACGGCCGCGATGCCGCCGGCGCCGCCGCGGCCAGCGGAGTCTACTTCATCCGGCTCTCGGCGCCGGGCGAGGAGGCGGCGGCGCGGGTCTTCCTCTTCCGCAGGTAGGACGACCCGGCCGGGCTACTCGACCAGGATGATCCGGGCCGCCGCCGCCGCGGCGGCGTTTCCGGACAACGAGACGCGCGCGAAGTAGGCGCCCGCGGGAAGCCCGCGCGGCAGTTCGAGCGCGCCCTCGCCGGCGGGGCGCTCGCCGGCGAAGGCGCCGGCGAGCCGCCGCCCCGCCGGGTCGAGCAGCGCCCATCCGAGCGGTCCCGGGCGGGCGAGCCGGTAGCGGAGCGTCCGGCCGAGCGCCGGCCGCAGCTCCAGCGCCGGCGCGGCCGAGCCGGCGGGCGCCGCCCCGGTCCCGTCCTGCCCGGCCGCGGCCGCGTCGAAGAGGACCGCGTACTGGGCCCGTCCCTCGCCCGTCAGCGAGAGCTCCTCGGCCTGTGGATCGTAGGACCAGTCCGCGCAGGGCTCGCCGTCGATCGTCACCGCCGCCGGCTCCCGGGGCACGCCGGCCAGCACGAGCTGCGCCGGCTCGCCATCCTCCACGCTCCAGCCGATCGTGAATCGATCCCCATGAAGAGGAAAGGCGACCGCCTGCAGATCGAGCCCGGCGCGGGCGATGTTGCGGGCCAGCGTCACCGTCAGGTGCGCCGAGGCGGGGTGGGCGGCCGCTTCCAGCCGGGCGAAGGCGAGCCCGGCCCGCGGATCCAGCGCGGCCCACCAGGCGCGGCCCGCCTCGTCGGCGTTGAGCGACAGGCGCAGCGGATGGCGTCGGGCCGAGAAGCCGCCCAGGAAGTCGCAGATCAGCTCCTCCTCGGCGCAGATCCATCCGTGTCCGGCGAGCGCCGACTCGCGCAGCACGACTTCGTCGGCCCAGCCGTCGAGCTCGGCGAAGAGATCCTCGGCATGCGCGCGCCAGACCTGGTCCGAGGTCCCGTGGCCGAAGACGAGGAGCAGCGGCAGGTGCCTGGCGTTCCAGTGCATGCTGCCGGTCGAGTCGGCGAAGCAGATCGCCGAGTTGCGGCGGTATTCGAAGGGCACCTCGGCCGGGGTGCCGCCGAAGGCGGCGATCATCGAGTGGTTGACGCCCTGCTCGGCGAAGCGGCGCTCGCAGTCCTGGATCCCGGAAACGGAGGCCGCCGCGGCGACGAGCGGGCCGCCGGGGTCGAGGTGGTTGTTGGAGAAGACCATCCCGGCGGCGCCCCCCATCGAGGCGCCGACCATGTAGATGCGCTCCGCGTCGACCGCGTAGCGTTCCGAGATCCAGGCGATCATGTCGACGACGTGGGACTGCGTGGCCTGGTTGTTCCAGTGCGTCGTCGAGGGACCGTGATGCGCGGCGGCGAGCCAGCCGCGCGCGTCGGCGATCGAGTCGAACGCCGTGGCGTTGCGCATCTCCAGATGGGTGCCCCCCCACTGGTGCCACCCGACGAGGAGCGGGCAGGGGACCGCGGGGTCGTAGGCGGAGGGGATCTGCAGCCAGAAGGTCTCGGTCGTGTCGGCCAGCGTCGTCTCGATGGTGACGACGAACTCCTCCCGGGCCGCGCAGAGGGTGGACAGGGCGGCCAGGGCGAGAAGGGCCGCCGACAGGAGGGCGGGGCGGCAGGCGGCTCCCGCCGCCGCGGCGGGCGACGGCTCGCGGGGGGCAAGCCGGGACTCGGGGCTGCGCATGGGGCCTCCCGGACAGTGGCCGGAGCGTCGCCAGGCGACGGTCAGGCGCGATTGTACCATGGGAGCGTCTCGCGGAGCGGGCCGAGGCGGGACTGGCGCCGCTCCGGCGGCCGGGTCACTCCTGTGCCCAGCGGCCGTAGCTGAGGATGGTGATCGCCGCGTAGACGGCCAGGAGCAGTACGCCGAACGGGCGGCGCAGCGTCGGTCCCGAGAAGTGGATCCCGACGCGGAAGATGATCAGCACGGCCAGCATGGCGGGGAACATCAGACGGAAGAAGGACGCCGGCGCCTGCAGCCCCCCCGCCGTGACCGCCGCGGCCGCGCCGGTCACGAAGAGGACATTGAGGATGTCGGCGCCGATCACGTTGCCCACGGCCAGTTCCCCGTGCCCCTTGCGCACCGCGGTCATGGCGGTGACGAGCTCCGGCAGGGAGGTGCCGAAGGCGACCAGCGTCGCGGCGATGACCGCGTCGGGCACGCCCAGCCGCAGCGCCATCTGCTGGACGACGGGGATCAACAGCCACGACGAGACGATGACGAGCAGGATGCCGCCGGCGAGCCTGAGGATCACCCCCGTCGCGCCCGCGCGCCCCTGCAGCGGCTCGAGGTCGGGGCCGTTCGACTGCGCGTCCTTGCGCGCCCAGCGGATGGAGAGCCAGAGGTAGAGCACCAGCGCGGCCAGGAACAGGAATCCGATCCAGCGGTCGAAGAGCCCGCCGTAGACGAAGGGGTTGCGCCAGGAGGCGAAGGGGAGGCAGCCGAGGATCATCGCCAGGCCGGCCCCCTGCTGGATCCAGCCCTGGCGGGTGACCACCGAGCGGACGAGCGGCAGCGGCTTCCAGACGGCGGCGAGCCCGAGGATCAGCCCCGTGTCGCAGATGATCGACCCCACCGCGTTGCCGAGGGCCAGGCCGGGCCGCCCCTGGACGGCGGCGAAGACCGACACCGACGCCTCCGGCAGCGTGGTGCCGAGGCTGACGATCGTCGCCCCGATGAGCATCTTGGGCACGCCCCAGCGCAGCGACAGCGTCACCGCCTGGTCGACCAGGAGCTCCGCGCCCTTGCTGAGCGTGAGGATCAGGATGGCGACGGCCCCGAAGAGCAGCCAGAGCGGCAGGGCGGCGACAATATGCTCGAGCCATGCTTCCATCGGCATTCCCCATTCCCCGGCGCCCGGCCGACAGGCGGGCGCGAGCCGGCGCCGGCCGTCCCGGGCCCGCCCGCCGCGGCTCCCGCGCCTAGCCGTTGGCCTTGGCGAAGGCCTTCATGAAGCCGACGACCGCCTCGACCGACTCCAGCGGGCAGGAGTTGTAGGCGGAGATGCGGATGCCGCCCACGGAGCGGTGGCCCTTCAGCCCCAGCATGCGCTGCGCCTTGCCCTCGGCGACGAACTTCGTCTCCAGCTCCTCGGAGGGCAGCCGGAAGACGATGTTCATCATCGAGCGGCTCGCCTTGTCCACCGGCGCGCGGAAGAACTCGGGGTCGGCGTCGATCGTCTCGTAGATCAAGCCGGCCTTGCGGCGGTTGTGCGCCTCGACCGCGGGCATGCCCCCCATCTCCTTCATGTGGGCGAGGACGTTGCGGACCATGTAGATGGCGAAGACGGGCGGGGTGTTGAAGAGCGAGTTCTCCTTGGCGTGGGTCGCGTACTTGAGCATCGTCGGGTTGTCGGCCTTGCACTGGGCGAGGATGTCGTCGCGGATGAGGACGATGGTCACGCCGGCCGGCCCGAGGTTCTTCTGCGCACCGACGTAGATCAGCCCGAAGGGCTTGGGGTCGAAGGCGCGCCAGAGGAAGTCGGAGGACATGTCGGCCACGAGGGGCACCCCGGCGGTCTCGGGGAAGGCGTGCCACTGCGTGCCCTTGATCGTGTTGTTGCTGGTGATGTGGACGTAGCGCGCGCCGGGGGTGAGCTTCAGCTCCTCCTGGCGAGGGATGCGGGTCAGCCCGACCGTCTCGCCGTCGAAGGCGACGTTCACTCGGCCGAAGAGCTTCGCCTCGGCGATCGCCTTCTTCGACCAGGTGCCGGTGTGGACGTAGTCGGCGGTCTGGTCCGGGGCCAGCAGGTTCATCGGCACCATGGCGAACTGCAGGCTCGCCCCGCCTCCCAGGAAGAGGACATGGTAGTTCTCGCCCAGGCTGAGGAACTCGCGGATCAGGGCGATCGCCTCGTTGTGGACCGCCTCGTACTCCTTGGAGCGGTGGCTGGTCTCCATGATCGAGGTGCCGGTGCCGGCCCAATCGACGAGCTCCTGCTGCGCCCGCTCGAGGGCGGGCAGCGGGAGGACCGCGGGACCGGCGAAGAAATTGTGGGCGCGTGCCATGGCTCTCTCTCCTTCCGCTTGCATCCAGGCCGGGTCTCCGGCCGGAACCGCAGCCCCGGGCGCCCCGGGGGGGCGGCCGGGGGCGGCGCCGGGCCGACTACTTCTTTCCGTAATGCCGCTCGAGGATCTCGACGATGACATCCCCGATGCGCAGCAGGTTCTCCGTCGACGAGGCGCCGATGTGCGGCGCCATGAAGACGTTGGGCGCTCCGAGCAGCGGGCTCGTCGGCGGCGGCGGATCGCTCTCCCAAACGTCGGTTCCGTAGGCGCGCACCTGCCCGCCGGCCAGGGCGGCGGCGAGGTCGGGCTCGTGGATCACCTTTCCCCGGCCGGTGTTGATCAGGATCACGCCCTTCTTCATCCTGGCTATCAGCGCCGCGTTGACCATCCCGCGCGTCTCGTCGGTCAGCGGCGTGTGCAGCGAGATGTAGTCCGCCTGCGCCAGCAGCTCATCGAGCGAGACCAGCTTGGCGTGCGGGGAGGCGGCGACGAACTTGTCGAAGGCGATGACCTGCATACCGAAGGCCTTGGCGCGGATGGCGACCTCGGTGCCGATCCGGCCGACGCCGATCAGGCCGAGGGTCTTCTGGTAGAGCTCCGTGCGCTTGAGCTCCTTCTTCAGCCACTTGCCTTCCTTCATCGACATGTGGCCCTCGATCACCCGGCTGGGGATGGCCAGCATCAGGGCCATGGCCAGCTCGGCGACCGCGACGCTCGAGGCGGCCGGGGTGTTGAAGACCTGGATCCCCTTCTCCTTGGCGTGGGCCTGGTCGACATTGTCCAGCCCGACGCCGCCGCGGATGATCATCTTCAGCATCGGGGCGGAGTCGATGTACTCCCGGGTCGCCTTGGTCTTGCTGCGGATCAGGACGACCTCGGCCTCGGCCAGCCGCGCCGGGTCGGTGGTCACCGCGCCGAACTTCTCCAGGCGCGCCGGCAGCGACTCGTGAAAGGCATCGGCGATCAGGATCTTCATCTGCCACCTCCGGATGGCCGCCCCCGCGGGGCAGGCGATTGGGGCGCACTCACCGGCGCCGGCTCAGTCTCCCAGGGGCCGCACGAACAGCCCCGAACGCAGCTTGGGCTCGAACCAGGTCGACTTGGGGGGCATGACGTGGCCCGCATCGGCGACCGCCATCAGCTGGTCGATGCTCGTCGGGTGGAGGGCGAAGGCGACCGCCCAGCCCTCCCGGCAGCGCCGCTCGAGCTCGGCCGTGCCGCGGATGCCGCCGACGAAGTCGATCCTCTTGTCCCGGCGCGGGTCGGCGATGCCGAGCAGCGGCTCCAGGCAGTTGTGCTGCAGGATGGCGGCGTCGAGCGAGCGGACCGGGTCGTCCGCCGGAAAGCTCCCCGGCTTGGCGGTCAGCCGATACCAGCGCTCGCCGAGGAGCATGCCGAAGCCATGGAGCGCCTCGGGCTCGGGGTGCGTCGTCGGGCTGATGGCGAAGGCCCCGCTGAGAGCGGCGAGGAACTCGGCCGGGCTGCGGCCGTGCAGGTCCTTGACCACCCGGTTGTAGGCCATGATCTTCATCTCGTCGTGCGGGAAGATGACCGCCAGGAAGGCGTTGTAGGGCTCGCTCCCGTCGTGGCGCGGATTCGCCTGACGGCGCGCGGCGCGCACGCGCGTGGCGGCGGCGCTGCGATGATGGCCGTCGGCGACGTAGAGCGCCGGCACGGCGGCGAAGGCCTCGGTCAGCGCGGCCATCGCCGCCGGATCCTTCACCACCCAGAGCGTGTGGGCGATGCCGTCGTCGGTCGTGAAGTCGTACTCGGGCTCGGCCGACTGCAGGGCGGCGATCCTCACGCGCAGCGCCGATTGCGCCGGATAGGTCAGGAAGACCGGCTCGTCGTTGGCGTCGAGGAGGTCGATGTGCCGCGTGCGGTCGTCCTCCTTGTCGGGCCGGGTGAACTCGTGCTTCTTGATCAGGCCCGCCTCGTACTCGTCGACGCTGGCCCCGGCGACGATGCCCGTCTGCGTGTGCTGGCCCATGCGCTGGCGGTAGATGTAGAAGGCCGGGGCCGCCTCGCGCGCCAGGGTGCCCTCCTCGATGAACCGCTTCAGGTTCTCCGCCCCCTGGGCGTAGACCCGCGGGTCGTGGGGGTCGAGATCGGCGGGCAGGCCGATCTCCGGCTTCGAGATGTGCAGGAAGGACCGAGGATTGCCCTGCGCCATCGCCCGGGCCTCCTCGGTGTCGAGGACGTCGTAGGGGGGGGCGGCCACGCGGGCCGCCCGGTCCCGGGGCGGGCGGTATGCCCGGAAGGGCTGGATCCGTGCCATATGCGCTCCTCGAGCTGGAAACCGCTACACATCCTTCACGAACGGGCGATACTAACAGGCGGAGCGAACCGCGCGCCAGCGGATTGCGTTCCCCGCCGCGGGGGTTGACATGCCCGGCCACCCGCGGCGAAGATCGGGCCGGATGGCCGGGCCGGCCGATGCCGACTCGCGCCTGCTCGCGCGGGGGGGGGCGCCTGCGGCGGTCCCGGGGACCGGCGGGGCGCGTCAGAGGGGGAGGGGAGGATGGACCAGGGCGCGACGCTGCCGCCGTGCAGGAAGTGTGGGGTCGGCGTGATGATTCCGCTCTCCGACTACGGCCGCGAGGGGGCTCCGATCCGGTTCAAGGCCTGGGCTTGCACCAACCCCGAGTGCGGCTTCAACATCCGGATCGACAACGGCGAGATCAGCTACGGGCGGACGATCAGCCACTCCAGCAAGTAGCTTCCCCGGCACGCACGGCGCCCGACGCGCCGGGCCATGCGCCGGGCGGGAGGCCTGCCCGGAGCGCCCGGGCCTTCCGCCGGCCCCCTTCCGCGCGCGCCTCGCGCCGGGCGAGTCACCGGGGTAGCCATGATCCGGGCCGTGCTCTTCGACCTCGACAACACGCTCACCGACTTCATGAAGATGAAGGACGGGGCGATCCGGGCGGCGGTCGAGGCGATGATCGACATGGGGTTGACGCTCGATCCCGACGCCGCCCACGCGCGCCTCTACGCGATCTACGAGCGGGAAGGGATCGAGTACCAGCGGGTCTTCGATCAGCTTCTGCGCGACCTCTACGGCGAGCTGCGCCCCGACATCCTGGCCGCCGGCATCATGGGCTACCGGCGCGCGAGGGACTCCCGCCTGGTGCTCTATCCCCACGTCAAGTCGACGCTGGTGGAGCTCCTGCGCCGGGGCCTGCGGCTGGCGGTGATCTCGGACGCGCCCAGTCTGCAGGCCTGGCAGCGGCTGCATCACCTCTCGCTCCAGCACATGTTCGAGCATGTGATCACCTTCGACGACACCGGCGAGCGCAAGCCCGCTCCGGCCCCCTTCCGGCGCGCCATGGAGCTGCTCGGCCTGCCGGCGGACGCCCTGCTGATGGTCGGGGACTGGCCCGAGCGGGACATGCGCGGGGCCCAGGCGCTCGGAATCCGCACCGTCTTCGCCCGCTACGGCGACACTTGGGGAGCGCAGCGCTGCGCGCCCGGATGCTCGGGAGCCGACTTCGAAGTCGACGACATCGGCGAGCTGCTGGGGATAGTCGACGGCCTCAACCGGCAGGGACCCGGCGGCGGGGGCGGGGGGGAGCCGGAGGGGCCGGTCGGCGGCGCGCGGGATCCGGGCAGCGGAGCCGGCGGCGCGCGGAGGAGGGCATGAGGGTCGTCACGTCCCTCCAGGTGCGCGAGTGCGACCGGCGAACGATCGCCGGCGAAGGCCTGCCCGCGCCCATTCCCGGCCGCGCGCTGATGGAGCGCGCCGGCTGGGGCGCCTACGCCGCCCTGCGCCAGCACTTCGGAGGCCTGGCCCAGCGCCCCCTGCTGGCTCTCTGCGGGCGGGGCAACAACGGCGGCGACGGGCTGGTCGTCGCCCGCCGCCTCCATGAGGCGGGGCTGAGGCCTTTCGTCTGCCTGCTGGCCCCGCCGGAGGCGCTGACGGACGATGCCGCCCTGCAGTGGAGGAAGTACCGCGACCTGGGCGGCAGGGCCTGCGTCGCCGCCGACGAGGCGACCTTCGCCGCCCGGATGGCCGGCGAGCTGCGGGCGGCGAGCGGGCGGCCGCCGCTGGTCGTCGACGCGCTGCTGGGCACCGGCGCGCGCGGGGCGCCCCGCGGGGTGACGGCGGCCGCCGTGCGCTGGATCGGCTCGCTCCGCGAGCAACGGGGCGCGGAGGTGCTGGCCGTCGACCTGCCCTCCGGCGTCGACGCCGACACGGGCGGGATCCCCGGCGACGCCGTCGAGGCCGATCTCACCGTGGCGCTGGCCTACCTCAAGCGGGGCTACTTCTTCCATCCCGGACGCGGCGCCGTGGGACGGGTGCGGGTCGTCGACATCGGCATCCCCGAATCGGTGGCCGCCGAGGTGGGACTGCCCGACCGGCTGATGACGCTGGAGGAGGCGCGCCGGCTCCAGCCGCGCCGGCCCGCCGACGCCCACAAGGGGACCGTCGGACGGCTGCTCGTCGTCGGCGGGTCGCCCGGCTTGACGGGAGCGCCAGCGCTGGCGGGACTCGCCGCCGTGCGCGCGGGCGCCGGCCTGGTCACGATCGCGGTGCCGCGCGGCCTGAACTCTCCGCTCGAGGCCAAGCTGACCGAGGTGATGACGCTGCCCGTCGAGGAGACGGAGACGGGGGGGCTGTCGCTCGGGGCCGAGGCGGCCATCCTCGCCGCGGCGGCGCGCACCGACGTCTGGGCGATCGGTCCCGGCCTGGGACGGGAGCCGGAGGCTGCGCGGCTCGTCCGGCGCCTGGTCGGCAAGTTCCGCGGCGGCGTCGTCGTGGACGCCGACGGCCTGAGGGCCTTGGCGGGCGAGGCCTGGACGCGCCCTCCGGGGGCCTGGCCAGCGGTCCTCACGCCCCACCCGGGGGAGATGGCGGCGCTGGCCGGGGTGGAGACGATCGCCGCCGGCGACCGCTGCGAAGCGGCGAGGCGATACGCCGCCGAGCATGGCTGCGTAGTCGTGCTGAAGGGCGTGCCGACGCTGGTCGCCGCTGCGGACGGCGCGGTCTGGTTCCACGCGAGCGGCAACGCGGGGCTGGCCACGGGGGGCAGCGGGGACGTTCTGACCGGGATGATCGCCGCCCTGATGGGCCAGGGGCTCCCGCCGCTCGACGCCGCCCGCCTGGGCGTCTTCCTTCACGGCCGGGCCGCCGATCGCGCTCGCGCGTCGCTCGGCGAGGCGGGCATGTCTCCTCCCGATCTGGTGGCGGAGATCCCGGGCGCCCTTCTCGAGCTTTCCGGTCCCCCGGGCGAGGCCGACAGTGAACGATGGCTGAGCGCCGCAGCGCTGCGCATGCCCTGAGCCGAGGCACATCCGCCAGTTGACGGTGCCCGTCGAGGTACCTATAGTCCACGAGCACGGTTCCACCGTCGCCCATGCGCGGCGATCCCGGCCGATCGGCCCGGGAGGGCGCCGTCCCGTACCGGGAGCGGCGCCGTAGGCGGCGGACCGGGTCCGCGGGGGACCGCAAAGGAGACCAGACGACCATGGCGCGTCGGTTGTGGCTGTGCTGTGTGGCGGCACTCGTGCTCGCTTCGGCGCCGGGCTGCACGAAGCGGGTGCCTGCGGAGTTGCAGGAGGGCCGGTTCGACCCGACCCATCGGGTGGCGGTGACCTTCCGGGACGGGTCGATGCTCTCCGGCAAGATCGGCGAGGGCGAGCGCGTCCGGATCGCCCACCAGGGCGCCGTCTACCGCGGCACGATCGACACGCTCTCCTTCGAGGAGATCCTCGTCACCGACTGCCGCCTGGTGCGCAGCGCCGAGCCCCGCGCCGCCGAGTGGGAGCGCCTCACGCGCGCCCGCCACGATCTCGGGGAACCCCGCATCGAGATCGCCCTGCGCATGGATGAGATCGAGCGGATCGAGCGCGTCAAGGTCGACGCGTTGCGCACGGCCACGCAGTCGGCCTTCTGGACGCTGACGGGCGCCGTGTCGGCCTTCCTGCTGGCCGACCGTTCCTAGGGTCCGCGGCCGGGACGAAGGTCCCCAGCATTGAGGAGTGCCACGATGAGGGGAGCGGGCTTGCGGTCCTGGGGGATGTGGTCGGCGGTCCTGGCCTGTGCCGCCATCCTGCCGGCGGGGGTCTCGGCCCAGAAGCCGATCATCGACGTCTACGCCGATCCCATCTCGCTCTTCGACCCGGGGATCTTCTCGCGCGACGGCCTGAGCGACTCGCTGGCGACCGCCCTGCCCCGCTACATGCAGCGGCCGATGGACAACCTGCTGCCCAGGCCCGGGGGAGAGGCGCTGGGCATGGGCGGCGCCTACACCGCCCGCGCCGAGGGCGCGGTGGCGCTCGGCTGGAATCCGGCCGGCATGGCCCGGCTGGAGCAGGCCTCGATCTTCGTCGACGGTTACCTGCGCTCCTCCAGCGGCTCGGGCAGCCACCTGCCCGACACGATCGAGGTCGCCGGGCTGGGCGAATTCAACATCCAGAGCTACGGGGCCGACCTCTACTCGCGCAAGGCCTTCGGCTTCATCGGCGCCTCCCGCCCGCTGGTGCGGCTCGGCCCGGCGCCCCTGGTGGGGGGCATCGCCTACCGCCAGCACACCGGCGTCGCCTTCGGCCAGGCGACGCTGCTGACCATGGGTCTCTACCAGGTCGGCGGCAGCGGCTTTCCCTTCGTCCTCGGCGTCGACAACGAGGAGAAGGGCTCGATCGAGAGCCTGACGCTCGGGCTGGCCTACGAGCCGGTCCGCGCCGAGGCATTCTCGTTCGCCGCCGGCGCCAGCGCCAACTTCCTGACCGGACGGCTCCGCTCGACGGCGGTCGCCCGCGCCGCCGTGCGCAACTTCGAGGAGGGGAGCTTCACCTTCCAACGCAACTACAAGGGCTTTTCGGTGGAGACCGGGTTCCTGCTGACGATGCTGCAGGAGAAGCTCCGCCTGGGGGGCTGGGTCGGCCTCCCGCACAAGCTGGCCTGCGACAACAGCCGGCTCAGCTACAGCCCCCTGATCCTGCCCGACGCGCCCTCCGTGGAGCGCGTCCACTGGGATGTGGCGGGCTACGACATGGAGATCCCGCTCTTCTTCAGCGCCGGCGTCGCCGTCGGGCCGATCCGCGGCGTCGAGCTCTCCGCGGACCTCAACGAACGCCCCTGGTCCGAGGTCGAGATCCGGCACCACGAGGCGGCGTTCGCCCGCTTCGACGGTCCCTTCCCCGCCCCCGACGTGTCCAGCGTCCACGTCGGGGTCCGCTTCCCATTCCCGCTCCTGCGCCAGGCCTTCGAGAGCCGCGGCCTGCGGCTGCTGACGCAGCTCGGCTACCACACAATGCCGCTGGCGATGTACAGCGTCGATCCGGTGGAGGGTGAGCCCCCGTATTACTGGAGCGGCGAGCAGGTCGAGGGGTCGGCGGCGAGCTTCGGCTTCACGCTGGAAACCCGGGCGCGGATCGACTTCCACTTCGGCGTGGAGGTCCGCTCCTACGAGTTCGACAGCTGGTTCCTGGGCGATCAGCGCGGTCCGCGCCAGAGGCAGCTCGGGTTCCGGGACCCGGCCAAGGTCGTGACCGAGATCGATCGCACCGACACGATCCTGCGGCTGAGCTCCGAGATGCGCCTCTGACCCTGGCGGCGGACCTCCCGCGGGGCACGAACGATCGGGCCCCGGTGGCGGCGCAACCGGGGCCCTCGACTTGCGCCCAGCCACGACTCCTACGAGCAGCCGTTGTTCGAGCCGCACTCCGTGCAGCGATGGCAGGAGCCGCTGCGCTCCATGAACGAGCCGCACTCGGGGCAGATCGGGGCGTCGGCCCCGGCGACGAAGGTGCGCGCCGGTCCCGAGGCGGCCGCGGCGACGGCCCGAGGGGCGGCCGGGGCGGGAGCGGGACTCCCCGGGTTCTCGCCCTCCTCGGGGATGAACTTCAGCGACAGCCAGCGGAAGATGTAGTCGGTGATGCTCTTGGCGTAGCGGATCTCGGGATGGTGGGTGAAGCCGGAGGGCTCGAAGCGCGTGTGGATGAACTTGTCGGCCAGGACCTTCAGCGGCACGCCATACTGCAGGGCGATCGAGATCGTCGTCGCGAAGCAGTCGCAGAGCCCCGAGACGACCGTGCCCTCCTTGGCCATGACGATGAAGATCTCGCCCGGCGTCCCCTCGGGGTAGAGGCCGACGGTCAGGTAGCCCTCGTGATCGCCGATGACGAACTTGTGGGTGATCGACTGGCGCTCCTCGGGCAGGCGGCGGCGCACCGGCACGCGCCCGGCCTGATCGGCGTCGCCGCCCCCCAGCGAGAGCGGTTGGGCGCGCTTGGATCCGTCGCGGTAGATGGCGATGGCCTTCAGCCCCGCCTTCCAGGCCTGCAGGTAGATCTCGGCGATCTGCTCGGGGGTCGTCTCGGCCGGCACGTTGACCGTCTTGGAGATCGCGCCGGAGATGAAGGGTTGCGTCGCGGCCATCATGCGCACGTGACCGTCGTGGTGGATGAAGCGCTTGCCGTTGCGCGGCCGGAAGGCGCAGTCGAAGATCGCCAGGTGCTGGGGCTTCAGCCCCGGAGCCCCCTCGATCGTCTCCTCCCGCTCCATGTGCTCGATGATCTTCTTGGCTTCGGCGGGGGCGTAGCCGAGGCGGGCCAGCGTGTGGGGCACGGCCTGATTGACCATCTTGAGGATCCCGCCGCCGACCAGCTTCTTGTACTTGACCAGCGCCAGGTCGGGCTCGATCCCCGTCGTGTCGCAGTCCATCATGAAGGCGATCGTCCCCGTTGGGGCGAGCACCGTCGTCTGCGCGTTGCGGTAGCCCCAGCGCTCGCCCTGCTCGATCGCCTCGTCCCAGACCCGGCGCGCCGTGCGCAGGAGTGAGCGCGGCAGGTGGTCGGGGTTGATCCGGCTGAGCTCGTCGCGATGGCGGCGCATGACCCCCATCATCGCCTCGCGGTTGCGGGCGAAGCCCTTGAAGGGGCCGGTGACGCGGGCGATCTCGGCCGAGGCGGCGTAGGCCTGGCCGGTCATGATCGCCGTCACCGCGGCGGCCAGCGCGCGCCCCTCGTCCGAATCGTAGGGCAGGCCCTGGGACATGAGCAGCGTGCCCAGATTGGCGTAGCCCAGCCCCAGCGGCCGGTAGTCGTAGCTGGCGCCGGCGATCTCCTCGGTCGGGTAGCTGGCGCAGTCGACGATGATCTCCTGGGCGGTGATCAGCACGGCGACGGCGGCGCGGAAGGCGTCGGGATCGAAGGCGCCCTTGTCGTCGACGAACTTCATCAGGTTGAGGGAGCAGAGGTTGCAGGCCGAATTGTCGAGGAACATGAACTCGCTGCAGGGGTTGCTCGCCCGAATGGGCCCGGAGGCGGGGCAGGTGTGCCAGGTGTTGACCGTGGTGTGGAACTGCAGCCCCGGGTCGCCGCAGAGCCAGGTCGCTTCGCCGATCATCTTCATCAAGTCGCGGGCGCGGTAGGTGTCGACCGGCTCGCTGCTCGTGACCGCGCGGGTCTGCCACTCGCCGTCGTTCTCGACAGCCTTCATGAACTCGTCGGCGACGCGGACCGAGTGATTGGAATTCTGGAAGAAGACCGAGCCGTAGGCCTCGCCGTTGAGCGAGCCGTCGAAGCCGGAGCCGATCAGCGCCCAGGCCTTCTTCTCCTCGAGGACCTTCGACTGGATGAAGTCGACGATGTCCGGGTGGTCGACGTTGAGGATCACCATCTTGGCCGCGCGTCGCGTCTTCCCGCCCGACTTGATCACGCCGGCGAAGGCGTCGTAGCCGCGCATGAAGGAGACGGGGCCCGAAGCGGTGCCTCCCGTGGAGAGGCGCTCGCGGGAGGAACGCAGGCTGGAGAAGTTGGTGCCCGTGCCGGAGCCGAACTTGAAGAGCATGCCTTCGGTCTTGGCCAGGTCGAGGATCGACTCCATCGTGTCGGCGACCGAGTTGATGAAGCAGGCCGAGCATTGCGGCCGCTCCTCGATGCCCATGTTGAACCAGACCGGGCTGTTGAAGGCGGCCATCTGGTGGAGCAGGATGTGGCTGAGCTCCATCTCGAAGGCCTCGGCGTCCTCGTCGCTGTCGAAGTAGCCGAGCTCGAGACCCCAGCGGCGCAGCGTCGTCGTCACCCGCCCGATCAGACCCCTCAGCGAGGACTCCCGGCGCGGGCTGCCGAGGGCGCCGTAGAAGTACTTGGAGGAGACGACATTGGTCGCCATCTGGCTCCAGGCGCGAGGGAACTCGACGTCGGCCTGCTCGAAGATCGTCTCAGCCTTGTCGTTGGCGATCGTCGCCGTGCGGCGCTCCCACTCGAGGAGGTCGGCCGGGTGGCGCCCCGGCGTCGTGAAGTAGCGCGGAATGCGCAGGCGCCGGCCTCCGGCCTCCTCGGCGCGCGGTTCCTGCGCTGCGGCGGCGGGGGCGGCGGGGCGAAGCTCCTGGTTCTCCGACATCCACTCCTCCTCGAGCGTTTCCTGCCCGCCCCGCGCCGGACGGCGGGACGACCCGGGCGATCGCGCGCCGCGGATCCATGTCGCTTCGCTGTCCGCCGCGCGATCCTCGCGCGACGGTCCCGTGCATCCCGCAGGCGAACGGAACCCACATATGCCGCAGGGCGCGGGGGTCGTCAAACCGAAAAGGGCTGGGGTTCGTAACTCGAACGAGTGCCGTCGATTGCCGATCGGCGGCGAGCGGCCGTCGTCAGCGGCGCGGCGCAGGAGGGAACGGCGATTCCCTAACGGACTGCCAATCAAGAACTTGCAATGTCGTTCTTGCAATCGAGGAAGGGCTCACTCCTCGCCGAGGAGCACGTCGAGAAAGCGTTGCATCGCCGGCGGGATCTCGCGCCCGCGCTTGATCAGGATGCCCAGCGGGCGCGCGTAGGCGCACTTGGCGAAGTGCACGGCCGCGAGCGAGCCGAGGGCGACCTCGCGCTCGACCGTCATCAGCGGCAGGATCGAGACTCCGGCGTCGATCTCGACGGCGCGCTTGATCGTCTCGATGTTGTCGAACTCCATGACGATCTTCACCCCGGCGTCCTGCTCGCGCAGGATGCGGTCGATGGCCCTCCGCGACGGCACGTCCCGGTCGAAGGCGATGAAGGACTGCCCGGTCAACTTGCGCAGCTCGACCTTCTTGAATCCCGCCAGGGGATGATGCGGGGGGCAGACGATGACCAGTTCGTCGCTGCGGAAGTCGAGGATCTCGACGCCCGAGCGGCGGGCCGGGTAGGCGACGATGCCGATGTCGACGGCGTTGGCGACCACATCCTCGTAGATGCGGTTGGCGCGGTTGTACTCGACGCGCAGGCGCACCGCGGGGAAGCGGCGCATGAAGTCGGCCACGAAGGGGTGCAGCTCGTGGAGGCCGACGCTGTAGATCGTCGCCACCCGCACCGTGCCGCCGACGCTCTTGGAGAGCCTCCGCAGGCGATGCTCCATCTCCTCCAGGCGGGCGGTGACCTCCTTGGAGACGTCGTAGAGGATCTGGCCGGCCTGCGTCGGCGTGAGGTTGCGCTTGCCCCGCTCGATCAGCCTCTGGTCGTAGCGCTCCTCGAGGCTGCGGATCTGCTGGCTGACGGCCGACTGGGAGATGAAGTTGAGCACCGCGGCTTTGGAGAAGCTCTTGCTCTCGACCACGTCGCAGAAGACCTTCAGCGATTCGACCTGCATGCCTGCGCCTCCCCGCCCGCCGCCGGAGGCCCGCCGTCCGGCGCGCGCCACGCCCTCCGGCTCCCGCCGCCCGCCCGCCGGGAACAAGAGATTCCGACCTCCCGACCATTAGCACGGTTCATGGGAGCCTGTCCATGGCGGGCGCCGCGTTGACAGGCGGCGGGGGAGGTCTCTACGCTTCGCCACGGGCGCCGCGGAAGCGGTTCCGGCCCGGCCGGGCCGGCGCCCATGGAGCTGCTCCCCGCGCTGTCGGGCGAGCGGCGTCGCCGGGGCGCGCCCGGAGACGGGCCGGCGGAAAGCCTGCGGGTCCGACCCCCGCCCGGTAGTCGGGCGGGCGCCTCCTGAACTGAAGAGGCTCTCCTGCGGGCCGTGCGGCCCCGGGGGCAAGAACAAACCGGCTTCGTGGGGAGGAGGCGCGGCGGCGATGAGCGCATCCGCGGAGCGGATCACCTTCGCCCTGGCGGCCCTGGGGTGTCGCGCGAACCAGGCCGAACTGGAGGGGCTGCGCTCGGCGCTGCTCGCCCGCGGGGCGGTGGAGGTCGACTATCCCGGGCCGGCCGACA
>VGIY01000023.1 GCA_016867695.1 Candidatus Eiseniibacteriota bacterium
GGGACGAGATGGTCCTGTGCACGAAGCTCGGGCTGGATGCCGCCTCGACGCGGGAGAGCATCTTCGCGCGTCTCGACGCCTGCCTGGAGCGCCTGCAGACCGACCATGTGGACATTCTGATGATCCACGGCGGCGACTTGGGGGCGCTGGCCAACCCCGAGGTCTACGAGGCGTTCGACTCGCTGAAGGCGCGGGGCAAGATCCGCTTCAGCGGGGTGTCCCACCACGGGCCGAACATCTCCACCGAGCTGCGCCCGGTCGTCGAGGAGGGCCGGCTGGACGTGATCCTGTGCAGCTACGATCCGCTCGGCGATCCGGGCCTGCCCGACTTCCTGGAGGCGGCGCGGCGCAAGGGGATTGGGCTGGTGGCGATGAAGGTCTTCGCCTCCGCGCGGGCGGAAGCGCTGCCCGAGTTCGCCTCGGGCGACCAGCCCTTCCACCTGGCGGCGCTGCGCTGGGGGCTCAAGAACTCGGGCATGCACACCGTGCTGGTCAGCATGAACATGATGGACCAGGTCGATGAGTACATCCAGGTCTCGGGCGCCGCGCTGCCGTAGGGCGTCGCGGGCGGCGCTCGCGGTCGCCCTGGCGGTGGTCGCGGGGAGCGCTGCGGCGGCGACGACCGCCGTCTCCCCGATCGCTTCCGCGGAGGCCGGGGCCGAGGTCGCCTTCCCGGGCGCTTGCGCGGAAGCTGGGGCCGAGGTCGCCCCGCCGGCGGTGCTGCTCGGCCTGAGTCAGGCGATCCCCGGCTGGGAGCTCGTTGAGGAGCCGCAAGCCTTCGCCGCAGACGACCTCTGGCGCCACATCGACGGGGCGGCCGAGCAGTACCTCCTGTTCGGCTGCACGAGGCTGACCGTGGCGCACTACGCGCCGACCGCCGGCGCCGGGGGCGCGGGCGGGACGGCGGCGGGAGGGGGGGAGGAGGCGGAGCCCCCTCCGGAAGCGGCGAACGGGGAGGCGTCCGCCGCGGAAGTGAGCGTCGAGATCTACGAGACGGCCGACTCGCTGGGGAGCTTCGGCCTTTACGCGCTCGAGCGGCCGCGAGGGGCGGCCGCGCTGGCGCTCGGGGCGCAGGGCGGCGCGGCGGGCAGCGAGATCCGCTTCCACGGCGGGCGCTACTACGTCAAGGTGTTCGCTCATCCGGAGGAGGAGGCCGCCGGCGCCGCGGCGCTCGCGCTGGCCGAGCGGATCGCGGCCGGGATCATGCCGGGCAGCCGCCTGCCCGCGGAGCTGGCCTTCTTCCCGACCGAGCGGCTGGCCGAGGAGCCCTTCGGGTTCGTGCCCCGCGCGGCGCTCAGCGTCGAGGGGATGGACAGGGCGCTGTCGGCCCGGTACGGATCCGCGGACGCCGGCATGGTCGTCTACCTGACCTGCGCGCCAGACACCGCCGCCGCGGAGGCGGCCCACGGCGCCGCCCGCGCCGCCTTCGAGCGGCGCAGCGAGGGACCGGTCGAGAGCCTCGTCGTGGGCGGCGTCGGGGCCGAGAGGGCGCAGCTCAAGTACCGGGGGCCGGCGCTCCTGCTGCGCAGGGGCAGGCACCTGATCCTGGCCGCGCCGCTGCCCGCGGAGCCGTGGGGGGCGGCCACGATCGCCGAGCTGATCGGGAATCTCCCCCGCTGAGCCTGCTGGTCAGCGCCTGCGCCACATCAGCAGGCACTCGCGCCTGGCCGGCTCCCCGAACCCGAAGCGGTCCTCGTCGCCGGCCTGCTCCAGCCACGAGCGGGCGATCTTGAGGTTGGGCTCCAGCCCCCCTGCCCCGCGGACCAGGTGCACCTTGCCGCGCAGGCCGCTCACGCGCTCGCGGCGGTAGGGGTCGAAGCAGCAGAGCCACTCCTCAATCCCCTGGCCCGGGCGCCGCCGCGGCCGGGAACCAGGACTGCGTCCGCAGGCAGATGCGCACGAGCAGGAGCATCAACGGCACCTCGATCAGGACGCCGACCACCGTGGCCAGCGCCGCTCCCGAGGAGAGGCCGAAGAGCATGACCGCCGTCGCGATCGCCACCTCGAAGTGGTTGGAGGCGCCAATCATGGCCGAGGGCGCCGCGTCGCGGTAGGAGAGCTTGAACCAGCGGGCCGCGGCGTAGGTGAGCCAGAAGATCAGGAAGGTCTGGATGGAGAGGGGGATGGCGATCCAGACGATCGTCAGCGGATTGGCCAGGATGACCTCTCCCTTGAAGGAGAAGAGCAGCGCCAGCGTCGCCAGGAGCGCCGTGATGGTCACCGGGGTCAGCAGATGCAGGAAGCGCTGCCGAAACCAGGTCTCGCCCCTGGCGGCGACGATCCAGCGGCGCGAGAGGTAGCCGGCGGCGAGCGGCAGGGCGACGTAGATCGAGATCGACAGCAGCAGCGCCTGCCAGGGGACGGGCAGCCGGCCGACGCCCAGGAGGAAGCCCCCCAGGGGGCCGTAGAGGAAGAGCATGGTCAGCGAGTTGACGGCGACCATCATCAGCGTGTGGCCGTCGCTGCCCCGGGCGAGATAGCCCCAGACGAGGACCATCGCCGTGCAGGGGGCGATTCCGAGCAGGATGCAGCCAGCCAGATAGCTGCGCCACAGCGGAACCTGCAGCGCCTTCGACCCCTCGTGGAGCACGACGGTGCCGATGCCGTGGCGCTCGCCGACGCCGAGATCGAGACCGAGCGGCATCTTCAGGTGATCCACCGCATCGGGACCGATGAAGGCGAGGAACAGCCCGCCCAGGCAGGCGAGGCTGATCGCATACATCGTGAAGGGCTTGATCGCCCAGTTGACGACGAGGGTGAGCGCCAAGGGCCGCGGGTTGCGGCCGGCGCGCAGGATCTCGGCGAAGTCGATCTTGACCATGATCGGGTACATCATGAAGAAGAGGCAGACGGCGATCGGGATCGAGACGACCGGGGCGCCGCCGACGGTCACGGCGGCGCCGTCGAGCGCGCGCGCCATGCCGGGGGCGAGCTTGCCGAGCGCGATGCCGGCTCCGATGCAGAGCAGCACCCAGACGGTGAGATAGCGCTCGAAGAGGCCGAGCGCCTGGGGCTCCTTGGTGACGCAGGCTTGGCGGGCCATGGGCTGGGGTCCCTCAACGGCTGCCCGACGGAACGGACAGGGGCATGCCGGTCAGCTCTTCTATCCGGGCCAGCGCCTGGCGGCAGGCGACGAGCGCGTCGATGTAGTCGATGCGCGCCCGCGTGAGGTCGCCGGCGGCGTCGAGCAGATCGGCGACGCTGACGACGCCCTCGGCGAAGCCCTGGCGCAGCGCGGCGAACTCCGCGGCCGCCGCCGGGATGACCTCGTTGCGCAGCGCGAGTGCCTCGAAGCGCGCGGCGGCCAGCTCCTGATAGGCGGCCGAAGCCTCAACCGCCGCTTCGGCCCGCGCCGCCGCCTGCCCCGCCTCGGCTGCGGCCAGCTCGTGGCGCGCGCTGCGACGGCTCCCCTGGCCCCGATCGAAGAGCGGCAGCGGCAGCTCCATGCCCAGCAGGTAGGTGCGCTCGCTGCTGTCGTCACGCAGGCGCACTCCCGCCTCGAGCTGCACGGGGAGCCACGCCTCGGCCGCCGCCAGGCGCGCGCGCGCGTCGGCTCGGGCGATCCCGCTCCGCCAGCGCGCCACGGCGGGGCTTCGCTCCACCGCCTCCATCAGCGCCGCCGAGTCGGGCGGGGCCGGAGGCTCGTCCAGCCCGCCCAGGAGAGCGCCGAAGCGCGGCCGGCAGCCGCCCCATGTGGCGGCGAGCCGCTGGCGAGCCGCGGCGAGATCCGACTCGGCGCGGCGCAGGGCGATCTCGGCGGCCGAGGCGTGGCGGACCATCTGGTGGACGCGTCGCTCGGGCAGCTCCCCGCTCGCCGCCCGTTCGCCGACGCCGCGCTGGATCTCGCGGACGAAATCGCGCGCCTCGCGCAGGTGAAAGAGCTTCTCCTGGGCGCCCGCGGTCGCCGCGAAGGACTGGATCGTCTCGGCGGCGACGCTCAAGCGCTCGGCCTCGCAGTCC
The DNA here is from genome assembly GCA_016867695.1 of Candidatus Eiseniibacteriota bacterium. Taxonomy (GTDB): domain Bacteria; phylum Eisenbacteria; class RBG-16-71-46; order CAIMUX01; family WJJG01; genus VGIY01. The sequence continues at coordinate 3,961 of VGIY01000023.1, forward strand.
CAGGCGACCAGTTCGCTCTCGATGCAGGCCAGCGCCCTGCGGCGGGCCGGGGCGCGCCCGGTCTCGACACGCTGGCTGAGGATGATGCGGCTGCGGGCGTCGTCGTCTGTGCCGCCGCCCGAGCCCAGCCGGTCGCGGCGCAGGCCGATCTCGGGATTGCGCCAGAGACCCGCCTGGAGGGCGCGGGCGTCCGCGGCCGCGACCTCGTGCGCGCAGGCGCTGAGCGCCGGGCTGTGCCGGAGCGCGAGCGCGAGCGCATCATCGAGTGTGAGATCCCCGGTCGGCTCCTCGTGCGCGCGGTGCCCGTTCCCGTGCGCCAAGTCCGCGTTCCCGTGCTCCGAGTCCCCGTTCCCGTGCGCCGAGTCCGCGGGCCGGAGCGAGAGGGCAGGGGGTCGCGGCGCGCTGGAGTCGACCGCGACCGCGGCCGCGGGATCGGCCGAGGGAGGGTGCCCGAGGGCGAAGGGACGGGGGGCGGGTCGGGATGCGTAGACCGGGTGCCGGGCGCACCCCGCGGCCAGGAGCGCCAGACCGATCAGCAGGAGAGGACTCGAGCGCATGCTTCGCCTGTCGGGTTGGGGCCCATTCGAGCGGGTTCGCGCGCCGCCCGGCGGAGAGGGCCCCGCCGCCGCAGCCGCCCGAGACCTCGGCCTCGCGTCCCGCCAGCTCGACGGACGCTATCAGATCCGGCGGAAGGGTCAACTCCCCGGGCGGCCTCCCCGGTCGACCGCAATCGTCCCCGCAGGCGCGGGATCGCTCCGTGGCGGTCACAGGACTCTCCCCCGGGTGGGGCCCATGGGGACAGGGCTCACGGGATGCGCCGGATGCGCCCTGACAACTCCCCCGGGCGGACGCGATTGACCTCCGGCCGGCTCTTGGCGAAGATCGGCGGCGGTCCGGCGCATCGGCGCGCCGGTCGGGAGGTGAATCATGAGAGTTCGCTGGGCGCCCCTCTGGCTGCTCGCCGCTTGCGCGCCGGTCGTCCAGGCCGCCGAACCGGCCGGCACGTTCTCCATCGTCGCCTACGACTCGCTGACCAACGAGGTCGGCGTCGCGGTGCAATCGCGTGTCTTCGGCGTCGGCCCGCGCGTCGCCTGGGTGCGCGGCGGCGTGGGCGCGATCGCCACGCAGGCGCAATCGAACGAGTCTTTCGGCCCCACCGGGCTCTACCTCATGGACGCCGGCCTCTCCGCCGAGGAGGCGCTCGACTGGCTCCTCGGCCACGACGAGGGTCGCGACTCCCGCCAGGTGGGCGTCGTCGACGCGCGCGGCGGGGTGGCGACCTGGACCGGGCGCGGCTGCATGGACTGGGCGGGCGACTCGTCGGGGACGACCTTCGCCTGCCAGGGCAACATCCTGGCCGGTAGAGCGGTCGTGGCCGAGATGGTGCGAGCCTTCACCGCTGCCGCCGGAGAGGAGTTGGCCGAGCGGCTGATCGCCGCGCTGGAGGCGGGGCAGGCCGCGGGCGGGGACAGCCGCGGGCAGCAGTCGGCGGCGATCCTGATCGGCCGGCCGCACCGCGACTACCCCGAGTACACCTTCCGCTACGTCGACATCCGCGTCGAGGACCACGCCTCGCCGATCGCCGAGCTGCGGCGGCTCTACGAGATCTACGAGGCGCAGGGGCTGCTCCAGGCGCACATGCGCTTCGCCGAGTGGATGGAGGCCTCCGGAGACACGGCGGGGGCGCACGCCGAGCGGGACCGTGTGGCGAGAACGCTGACCCGCGTGCTGGCGCGCGAGTCCGCCGACGCGGGCACGCTCAACTCGCTGGCCTGGTTCTGCGCGACCCACGACCTCCACCTCGAGGAGTCGCTCGTCGCGGCGCTGCGAGCCGTGGAGCTGCAGCCCGAGGACGCGAACATCCTCGACACGCTGGCGGAGGTCTACTTCCGACTGGGGCGCGTGGGCGAGGCGATCGAGACCGAGGAACGCGCCCTCGGCCTCTCGCCCGGCGACGCCTACCTGCAGGAGCAGCTGCAGCGCTTTCGATCCGGTTCCCGCTAGCCGCGCAGCTCCGAGGTGCAGTGCGCGCAGCGCGTCGCCTTGATCGCCACGGCCGAGCAGCAGAAGGGGCAGTCCTTCGTCGTCGGCTCGGCCGGGGGCGCCTCCTTCTGGCGCTTGAGCTGGTTCATGCCGCGCACGAGCATGAAGACGGCGACGGCGACGATCAGGAAGCTGATCAACGCGTTGAAGAAGACCCCGTAGTTGATCGAGACCGCTCCCGCCTTCTGGGCGTCGGCCAGCGAGGCGAAGGGCCCCGCCGCCCCGCCCTTGAGGACCAGGAACAGGTTGGTGAAGTCCACGTTGCCGAGCAGCAGCCCGATGGGCGGCATGATCACGTCCTTGACCAGCGACTGGACGATCGTGCCGAAGGCCGCGCCGATGATGATCCCTACGGCCATGTCGACGACATTGCCGCGCAAGGCGAACTCCTTGAACTCCTTGAGCATCTCGAGCCTCCTCTCGGTTGGGCCCTTCGCCGCCGGCGCGACGCCGGTAGGGGATCGTGGCGCCCGGACTCTCCGGCTGCCCTCCGACCGGACGGACATCCCCGGCGAAGCCTCGAACCGGACAGCCATCCCCGTCGAGCCCTGGGACCGGACAGCCGTCCCCGGCGACCCCGGGGACATGAGAGCGGATGGGCGAGGCGGGGTCAATGGCCCTCTCCGCGGGGCCGTCGTGATACAATCGCGTCGACGCCGGCGGCGGGAGCGGACCCGCCGCCGCGAGCGCACCGAGGACGCGGGCGGGGGAGGCGGCGCCATGCGCGCAGGGGGGATGGGCGAGCTGCCGATCGCGCTGCCGGTGTCGCGGGCGATGAGGGGGGCCGATCTGCCGGCGCCGGTGGCGCCGGTGGCGGCGAGGGCGACGGGGATGACCCTCGGGCCGGCGCCGGCGGCGGCGAGGGCGACGGGGATCACCCTCGCGCCCGCGGCGCGCGCGCTGGGAGCGGCCATCCTCCTGGCGGCGCTGTCGGCCGCGGCGGCCGGGGCGATCACCCTGCGGGAGGCCTACGAGCAGGCCGGGCCCCTGGGCGGCTACGACAAGCACCTCGAGCTCGAGACGGGCCGGGTCTACACGGGAGGCCTGCTCATCGGGCCCACCTACGGGCCGCTCACCTGGGACCCGGAGGGGGAGCCGGGCGGCGACGTGCGCATCGTCGGCAACGGAGCGATCCTCGACCTGCAGGGCGAGCAGATCTGCATCTCCTTCTGCAACCGCCGCCTCGACATCGAAGACTGCGTCGTGCTCGATGGGAACATCCGCTTCCGCGGACTGCGCGACGACTTCCTGGATGTCGTCCCCACCGGCTCCGTGCGCCACGTCACCTTCTATCGACCGCACGACTACGGCGTGCGCCTGCAGGGCGCGGGCGGGGACATCGTCGTCGAGCGCAACCTCTGCGTGGACGCGATCGACACGGGCCCCGACTTCATCTTCAGCACCGGCATCGCCTCCGACTGCCTGCCCACCGGGACGAGCTACTCGGCCAGCGTCTTCACCGCCATCTACGGCACGCCCGCGCTGCGGAGCAACTGGAGCTTCCACTCCGACCCGGCGCGCAATAGCGTCCCTCTGGCGCACTTCCACTTCCTCTGCGAGCATGGCTGAGTCGACCCCGTCGCCTGGCCGGAGGCCGGGAGTTGGCCGCATCTGAACATCGTCGGCGCGGACCCGCTGCTGCGCGATCCCGAGCAGGGCGACTACCGTCCCGCGGCGGGTTCGCCCGCGGAGGCTTACGGGTGCCAGACCTTCCCGCCGGAAGGCCGGCTGTTCGCGTCCGCCAGAGGGGTCGGGCGCGACGGCGGCGCGCCGGGAGCCTTCGGGCGCCAGAGACTCGCCGAGCTTGCCGAGCCGCCGGCGGCGGGTAAGGCGGCGTGGGGCGGCGAGAGGCCGGCTCCCGGGCCGGCGCGGCAGGAGATCGAGGGGACGATCGCCGCGGACGCCCACTGGGACGCCGATACGGTCGCCGTGGTCGGCGAGGTCGTCGTCGCCGCCGGCGCGACGCTCTCGATCGCCCCGGGCGTGCGGGTCGAGTTCGCCGGCCCCTACGCCCTGGAGGTGGGCGGGCGGATCCTTGCCTTGGGCGCGCCCGACGCGCGGATCGTCTTCACCAGCGCGCATCCCGAAGCGTTTGCCGTCGATTCCACGCAGACGGGCTGCTGGCGGGGTTTGCGCTTCCCCTGGACGCCTTCGACGCAGGGGGGCTCGCGGCTCGAGTACTGCGTGCTCGAGTACGCCAAGGGGGCGGGGGACGGCTCCCGCGGCGGCGCGCTCTCGGTCGTCGGCCCCTCCAGGCTGCAGGTCTCCGACTGCATTTTCCGGCACAACGCCGCCGACTACGGCGCGGTGCTCTTCTGCTCCCACTTCGCCGCCCCGCGCCTGAGCGGCTGTCTGATGGTCGACAACCACGCCTTCGTCGGCGGCGCGGCCGTCTTCTGCATGGACGCCTATCCGCGGCTCGTCGCCAGCACGATCGTCGGCAACGAGGTCCTCAACCCGGACCCCTGGCACGCCACGGGCGTCATCCATCAGCACATCGCCAAGGCGCTCGTCGCCGGCAACATCCTCTGGTCCAACCCGAGCCACTACTTCCTGCCCGGGCAGATCCGCGAGGGCAAGGGCTTCTACGTGACCATGAACGACATCGAGCTGGGCCACCCCGGCGAGGGCAACTTCGATGAGGACCCCCGCTTCGTCGACCAGGGGGACCACGCCTTCGCGCTGCTCGGGGACTCGCCCTGCATCGACGCCGGGCCGGCCGACACGAGCGGCCTGGGCATCGCGGCGCACGATCTCGCCGGGGGCGCGCGCGTGCGGGGCGGGCGCATCGACGCCGGGGCCTACGAGTGGCGGGAGCCGGCCGCGGCGCCGGAGGCGCGAAGCGCGACAACGCTCCGCTTGACGGCGGAGGCGAACCCCTGCGCGGGGCGGGCTTGGCTGCGGCTGGCGCTCGATCGGCCGGGCGAGGTGCGCGTCGCGATCGTCGATGTCGCCGGCAGACGGGTCGCGGAGATCGCCCGCGGCTTCTTCACCGCGGGGGAGCACTTCGTGAGCTGGGATGGACGGGCGGCGGATGGGAGTCCGGCGCCGGCCGGCGTCTACTTCGCCCGCGCCCGGGCCGGGTCGAGGATGGCGGCGACGACGCTGCTGCGCGCCAGCGGGCGGTAAGCGCACTCCGCGCCGCACCCGCCGGCGCACGCCGGGCGATCCGCCTCCGGGCGCCCCGTCGGGCTCCAGCTCGCGCAGCGAGGGCGGATCCGCCTTGACCCGCCCCCGCGCGCGCCCGGGCCGGCTGCCGCGCCCCCGGACCGCCGGTGCTGAAACGCGGCCGGTACCGTGCTACACTCCCGCTTCGGGCGCGTTGATCGTGAGGCTCGCTTTCCGCAGGCCACGAACAGGGAGGGCACCATGAACCGCCAGCGCACGCTTCTCCGCATCGTACTCGGCGCCGCGCTCCTCGCCGCCTGCGCCGGCGGCGCCTCGGCCCGGGTCGTCCCCGCGGCGATCGTCGTCATGCAGGGCGACGCTCTCGGCCCGGGGACCGTCTCCTCCGTGAACACCCCCTTCACCGACGGCGCGGGTCGGGTCGGCTTCGTCGGCGCGCTGGACGACGGCCAGCGCTTCATCTGGTGGGACAGCGGCCCGGTCTTCTTCTCCAGCGACGCCCTGCCGGAGGTGCTCACCGGCGGGGAGAGCACGATGGGCGTGAGCGACACGGGCGGCTTCATCTACAGCCCGGCGGTCGGCGGCAACGACGCCGTCTACACGCACGGGGGCACGCTGCTGAAGAAGACCGATCCCGTGCCCTGCCTGCCCGGGCTGTACAGCTCGTTCAACAGCCGGCCGACGATGCTGCCGAACGCCATCGCGCATTGGGTCGGCGGCACGGCGACGACACCGACCGGATCGACCAGCAACCGCCATCTCTTCCGCGCCGTCGACCCCACCGATCCGGAGACGATCGAGCGCCTGCTGGGCGGCGGCGACGTCATCGAAGGCAAGACGGTCAAGACGACGGCCAGCAACTTCAACTACTGGATCTCCGACAACGGCCTGCACCACATCCACATCCTCGACATGGACGTCGCCGCCAGCGAGAACGAGCACGTCTATCTCGACGGCGTCTTCATCGCCCAGGAGGGGCAGCCGACGGGGCAGGGGGACCACTGGTCCTCCTTCGACATCGTCGGTGTCAACGACGCCGGCGACTACATCTTCACCGGCGACACCGACGGACCCACGACCACCGACGAGTTCGTCGCCTTCAACGGCAAGATCGTCGTCCGCGAGGGGGACACGCTCGACGGGGTGACGATCCCGGCGGGGGCGGCGCTGCGCGCCGCGAGCATCAACAACGTCGGGGACGTCCTGCACATGTGGGGCTCGAGCGCGAACGAGTACCTCTTCTTCGGCCCGGGAGCGCGGCTGGCGCAGTCCGTCTGCCTGCTGGCGACCGGCGACTCGCTCGACGTCGACGGGGACCAGGTGGCGGACTTCGTGGTCACCGATTTCAACGCCAGCACGACGATCGGTCCGGGGCTCGATCTGGCCGACGGCCGAATGACGCACCAGGCCACGGACCCGACGCGCGCCTACCTGGACGTCGACCTCTCCCCGATCGGCATGGGCACGGGAGGCGAGGCGATCATCGGCATCGCGACAAGCCCGGCGCCCCGCGAGGAGGAGGGCCGCTCCCGCGATCTCGTTCGCGGCGGCTCCGCAGCGTCGGCGGTGATCCTGGCGACGAGCGCTCCCGGCCCGCAAAGGGGCGGGACGATCCGCTACCGCCTGGCCGAGGCGGCCGCGGCACGTCTGGCGCTGTACGACATTGCCGGCCGGCAGGTGCGCCTGCTTCAGGACGGGCCGGCCGCCGCCGGGATCCACGAGCTGGCCTGGGACGGCCGCGACGCGGGAGGGGCCCGGCTACCCGCGGGCGCCTACTTCCTGCGGCTCGACGCCCCGGGCGCCTCGGCGCCGGGAAGGCTGGTGCTCGTCCGGTGATCGCCGATGCCGCCGTCGATCGCGCCGCGTCGCTGAAGGGAGGCCGCCGCTGAGTCGCTGGGCGCGCCGGCTCCTCCTGGGGCTCGGAGCCGTGGTTCTTCTGGCGGCCCTGCGCTGGACGGTCCTTCGTCCGGCGCCCGTGCCGGTCGCCGTCTTCGTCGTCGATCGCGGGCGCGTCGAGGAGACCGTCGTCAACTCGCGGGCCGGGACGATCCGGTCGCGCCTGCGGTCGCAGATGAGCCCCGGGGCGGCGGGTCTGGTGGCCGAGATCCCCGCCCGCCGGGGCCGGGCGGTGAAACGGACAGAGGTCCTCCTGCGCCTGGACGACAGCGAGCTCCGGCCGCAGGTCGTCCTGGCCGAGCGGGCGCTCGACGCGGCGAGGGCGACGGCCGAGGAAGCCTGCCTCGCCGCCGGTCAAGCGGAGCGGGACTTGCGCCGGGTCGAGGCGCTGGCCGCCGAGGGGCTGGCCGCGGAGCAGCAGGTGGAAGAGGCCCGGCTGCGCTCCGATGCGGGCCGCGCCGCCTGCCACGCCGCGGGAGAGCGGGTCAAGCAGGCCGCCGCCGCGCTTGAAGCGGTCCGCGCGGCGCTCGAGAAGACCGCCATGCGCGCCCCCTTCGACGGCGTCGTCCTGGACGTCTCCACCGAGGTGGGCGAGTGGATCAGCCCCTCGCCGCCCGGAGTGCCGATCCCCCCGGTCATCGATCTGATCGATCCGCACTCGCTCTACGTCAGCGCTCCGCTCGATGAGGCCGACATCGCCCGGGTGCGCGTGCCCCTGCCCGTGCGGATCACGATGGACGCCTTCCGCGGCCGCTCGTTCGATGGCACGCTGACCTACCTCTCCTCGTTCGTCGAGACCGCCAGGGAGCAGAATCGCACGCTCACCGTCGAGGCCGTCTTCGCCGAGCAGCAGCTGCCGGAGAACCTGCTGCCCGGCATCTCCGCCGATCTCGAGATCATCCTCGCCGCGCGCGAGGGCGTGCCGCGCATCCCCGCCTACGCATTGCTCGAGGGGGGGCGCGTGCTGGTCGTCCGCGGAGGGCGCCTGGAGGAGGTCGCCGTCGAGACGGGGCTGCAGAACTGGGCTTTCGTCGAGATCGCCGGCGGGCTGCGGGAGGGCGATCGCGTCGTCGTCTCCCTGGACCGCCCTGAGGTGAAGGCGGGGGTCAGGGCGCGCGTGACGAGCGAGGTGACCCGGTGAGCCGGGCGCGCGGCGCGGGGAGGTCCGCCGCGCGGGGCGGAAGCGGGCGGGCGTGATCGAGCTGCGGGACATCGCCCGGGCCTTCATCGTCGGTGGCCGGCCCGTGCATGCGCTGCGCGGAGTGACCCTGTCCGTGAGAGCTGGCGAGCACGTGGCCATCATGGGGCCCTCCGGCTCGGGCAAGTCCACGCTGCTCCACCTGCTGGGCTGCCTCGACCGCCCGACCGCCGGGTCGTACCGCCTCGAGGGGCGGGAGACGGCGGACCTCGGCGAGGGCGAGCTGTCGAGCATCCGCCGGCACAAGATCGGCTTCGTCTTCCAGTCCTTCCACCTCGTTCCGCGGCTGACGGCGGCCGGGAACGTGGAGCTGCCGATGGTCTTCGCCGGCCTCCCGCGGGCCGAGCGGGCGGAGCGGATCGAGAGGGCGCTGGGCGCCGTGGGGCTGCAGCCGCGCGCGGGCCATCGTCCCGATCAGCTCTCCGGGGGCGAGCGCCAGCGCGTCGCCATCGCCCGGGCGATGGTCATGGAGCCGCCGATCCTGCTGGCCGACGAACCGACCGGCAACCTCGACAGCCGCGCGGGTCTGGAGATCGTCGAGCTGCTCGAGGCGATGAACGCCTCGGGCCTGACGCTGCTCGTCGTCACCCACGACGGGGGGATCGGCGGGCGTGCTCCCCGATGCGTCCGACTGGCCGACGGCGTGGTCGTCGCCGATGAGCGCCGCTAGGAGCCCTAGGCGCGCGATGCTATGCTCTCCCTGCCGTGGCCGGGCTTCGATCGCGGGCGGTTTGCGCGGAGAGCGGAGCTGGGACCGGAGGGGCGAGCGCGTCGGCACGGACTCCAGGAGCACGGGCGCCGCGGCGAGAGCTCCGCGCGACCGGTGCGCCGAAGCGTGAAGGAGGCGCCATGCGTTGGTTGATCAAGGTCCCTTGCGGCATCCTGCTCCTGGCGGCAACCGGCGGGGGGGCGGCCGAGACGGCTGGCGAGGTCCGATCGGCGGCAATCGATGCTCCCGCTGCGGGCGTCGCCTCGGCGTTCGCTGGCCCGGAGGGGAGCGGGCACCAGACGGCGGGCGGATCGCCGAGCGCGCCCGGGTCGGACGGCGCGCCGATGAGGGCCGCCCCGCGGGAGGGCTCGGCCGCGGGACTGCGCGACGGCTGGCCGGTGTTCCTCGGCACGCCGGGGGCGGGGTTCCCCTACACGCCGACGCTCTACGACATCGACGGCGACGGCGCCGCCGAGATCTTTCTCACCGGGGGGCATACCTTCGCCCTGCGCGGGAACGGCACCTTCCTGCCCGGCTGGCCGACGGTGGAAATGGAGCACATGGGCTACGGGACGAACGACAACATGCCCGGCCCATCGGCGGCCGACATGGACGGCGACGGAGTCGCCGAGGTCCTCTGGAGCCAGAGGGACTGGTGGGCGGGCAGCTCGCGCATGTGGTGTTTCAACGGCAAGCGCCCCGACGGCTCGAACCTGGACGGATTCCCGCAGCAGGCGCCGGACGAGCCCTCGAACGCGCTCAGCGTGCCCTTCGTGCTCGGCGACACCGACGGGGACGGCCACCTGGAGGCCTGGGGGCCGCACACGCTCGGCAACACGGGCACGCACTACCTCCTGTCGGGCTTCGATCATCAGGGCACGCGCCTCTTCACGACCAGCGTGGCGCGCAGCGAGAACCTGCTGTCGCTCTACTTCGGCGACCTGGACGGCGACGGCGCGGGCGAGATGTTCGCCGTCGGCTGGCTCTCGCCCGACTACCGCCTGCACGTCTTCACCGCCGACGGCGGCGAGGCCTACGGTTACCCGATCACGCTCCACACGCTGACCTCCGGCTGGCTCCCCTTCGGCCCCCCCGTGCCCGTCGACCTGGACGGCGACGGCGACCTGGAGATCCTGCTCGGCCACTGGGACTCCGCCGGTTCGCGCGTCCTTGCCTATCACCACGACGGCGCCCCATGCGGGGGCTTCCCGGTCGAGATCGCCACCGGCAGCCAGCTCTTCTACTTCTCGCTGGGCGACCTGACCGGCGACGGCGTGCCGGAGCTGATCGCGGCGGACAATCAACTGAGCGCCGATTACCGCATGCACGCGCTCGATCTGGCCACCGGCCTGCCGCTGCCGGGCTGGCCCCTGCACCTGACGGCATGGCCGGAGGGCTTCCCCGCCGTGGGCGACGTCACCGGCGATGGCCTGCAGGAGGTCTGCTTCGTCACCGCCGGCGGCGAGCTGTACGCCGTCGCCGGGACGGGCCAGGTGGTGCCCGGCTACCCGCGGATGATGTCCGCTCCCTCGATCTCGGGCGTCGCCATCGGCGACATCGACGGGGACGGGCTCTTCGAACTGGTCGCCGCGACCTGGAACGGCTGGGTCTATGCCTGGAACACGCCCGCGCCCGCGCTCGCCGAACGGGCGGACTGGCCGATGCGCAACATCGACGCCCGCAACACGGGCGTCTTCGGGCAGCGCGGCGGCGCGAGCGTCGACGCCCGTCCCCAGCGCGCGGGCCTGCGACTTGCCGCGACGCCGAGCGTCAGCGGCGGCGGCCTGATCCTGCGCGCCCTCGGGGCCGCGGGTCCGCTCGAGGTCGACATCATCGGCACCGATGGACGCCGCCTGGAGAGGCTCGTCCTGGCGGGCTCGGCTCCGCTGGCCTGGCGGGCGGGGCCGCGGCTTCCCGCCGGGGTCTACGGCGCGCGCCCGGCGGGCGGAGCGGGGGAGGCGGTGCGATTCCTGCTCGTGCGTTGAGGCCCGATCCCGGCGGCGCGCGCGGCGGGGATCTGCTGCGCTACGCCGCCGGCGCCCTGCGCGGCCACCGGCTGCGCACGGCCCTCTCGCTGACCGGGGTGGCCATCGGCGTCGCCTCGGTGATCCTGCTGACCAGCCTGGGCGAGGGGGCGCGCCTCTACGTGACGGGCGAGTTCGCCACGCTCGGCTCCAACCTCCTCATCGTCCTGCCGGGGAAGACCGAGACGCGCGGCGCCGCGCCGGTCTTCGGCGGCACGCCCAACGACCTGACCCTCGCCGACGCCGCGGCGCTGGCCCGGCGCATCCCGCAGCTCGCCGAGGTCGCGCCGGTCAGCCTCGGATCGGGCCGGGCGGCCGCCGGCGAGCGCGGCCGCGAAGTCGTCGTCATCGGCACGACCCACGAGATGCTCGCCGTGCGCCGGCTGGAGATGGGCATCGGACGATTCCTTCCGCCCGGCGTGACCGACGCGCCGGTGTGCGTCATCGGCGCTGCCGTCCGGCGCGAGCTCTTCGGCGCCGAGAACCCGCTCGGCCGGAGTCTGCGCATCGGCGAGTCGCGCTTCCGGGTGATCGGCGTCACCGCGCCGCGGGGCACCTCGATCGGCATGAACCTCGACGAAGCCGTCTTCGTCCCCGTGGCCACCGGCATGCGCGTCTTCAACCGCACCGGGCTCTTCCGCGCCATGGTCACGGTGCGCAGCCACGCCGACATCGAGAGCGCCCGGCGGGCGGTGATCGCCCTGCTCGCCGAGCGGCACGGCGGCGAGGAGGACGTGACCGTCCTCACCCAGGACGCCGTCCTGGCCACCTTCCGGCAGATCCTGGCCGTGCTCACCTCGGTCCTGGCGGGCATCGCCGCGATCTCCCTGGCCGTGGCCGGCATCGGCATCATGAACGTGATGCTCGTCTCGGTCAGCGAGCGGAGGCGCGAGATCGGCCTGCTCAAGGCGCTGGGGGCGACGGGCCCGCAGATCCTGCGCGCCTTCCTGCTCGAGGCGGCGATGATCTCGACCTCCGGCGGCGCGCTCGGGGTGATCCTGGGCATCGGCGCGGGCCAGGCCTTCCGCAGGCTCGCGCCCGAGTTCCCGATTCAGCCGCCGCCCTGGGCGGTCGCGGCGGCGCTGATCGTCTCGCTGGGCGTCGGGCTGGCGTTCGGGGGGCTGCCGGCGCGCCGCGCCGCGCGCCTCGACCCGGTCCGGGCGCTGGCCGGGAGGGGGGGATGACGATCGGCGACGCCCTGCGGCAGTCGGCGCGGGCGATGCTCGGGCACCGGCAGCGGTCGCTGCTGACCATGCTCGGCATCGCCATCGGGATCGCCGCGGTGATCCTGCTGACCTCCCTGGGGGAGGGGACGCGCCTCTACATGCTCAACCAGTTCGCCCAGTTCGGCACGAATCTCGTCAGCGTGAATCCGGGCAAGGTCGAGACGAGCGGCGTGCCCGGGGCCCTGGGGGGCACGATCC
>VGIY01000024.1 GCA_016867695.1 Candidatus Eiseniibacteriota bacterium
TCGCTCAGGCTCGGATCCAGCACCGCGCCGATGATCACGTTGGCGTCCGGGCCGGCGGCGTCCAGGATCAGCGTCGCCGCCTCGTCCACCTCGGCCAGCGTCAGGTCCTCGCCGCCGGTGAAGTTGACCAGGATCCCCTGCGCCCCGGCGATCGAGATGTCCTCGAGCAGCGGGCTGCAGATGGCCATGTCGGCCGCCTGGCGCGCGCGGTCGGGGCCGCGCCCGAACCCCATGCCCATCAGCGCGTTGCCCATGCCCGCCATGATGCTGCGCACGTCGGCGAAGTCGACATTGATCAGTCCGCGCACGGTGATGATCTCGGAGATGCCCTTGGTCGCGTGCGTCAGCACGTCGTCGGCCACGCGCAGGGCGTCGTTGAGCGGGGTCGCCTTGTCGACCACGTGCAGCAGCCGCTGGTTGGGGATGACGATCAGCGTGTCGACCGCCTGGCGCAGCTCCTCGATACCCGCCTCCGCCTGGCGCATGCGCAGGCGCCCCTCGAAGCCGAACGGCTTGGTGACGATGCCGACGGTCAGCGCGCCGAGCTCGCGCGCCGCCTGGGCGACGATCGGGCTCGCCCCGGTGCCCGTCCCGCCCCCCATGCCCGCGGCGATGAAGACCATGTCGGCGCCGCGCAGGCACTCGCGCAGCCGCTCGAGGTCCTCCTCCGCCGCCGCGCGGCCGAGGTCGGGGTTCCCCCCCGACCCGAGGCCGTGGGTGACCGCCTCGCCGATCGGAACGCGGTTCGCGCACAGCGAGCCCTCGAGGGCCTGGACGTCGGTGTTGGCGACGAGGAACTCGACGCCGCGGATCTCGCTGGCCAGCATCCGGTTGACCGCGTTGCCCCCCCCGCCGCCCAGGCCGATGACCTTCAGGACCGCCGGAGACCGCCTCGTCTCGCTGACGTCGATCAGCATCCCTGCTCCTTTCCGCGACGGCCTCCGCCGTCTCCACCCGGCGCAACGAGCCTAGCCCAGGAAGGGCACCCGCGCGCGCAGCCACTCCCGCAATCGCGAACCCTGCGGCACCCCCGCCGTCTCGCCAGCGAAGCGCCGGCGCCGCGGCGCCGCGGCCATGGCCAGCCCGAGGGCCGTGGCGTACCGCGGATCGTGCGCCGCTTGCGCTAGCCCGCTCACGCCCCGCGGCAATCCGGCGCGCGCCGGCATCTCGAAAACGCGCTCGGCCGCCTCGACCATGCCGCGCAGCCCCGCCGTCCCGCCGGTGACGACGATGCCGGCGGCGAGGAAGTCGTGCCCCTGCAGCCGCCCGACCTCGGTGCGCGCCTGGGTGAGGATCTCTTCGACCCGCGGCTCGATGATCGCGGCGAGCACATTCAGGCGAATCGCGCGCGGGGCGCGCCCCCCGACGCCGGGGATCTCCAACGCCGCGTCGCGCTCGACGAGCGACGACAGCGCGCAGCCATACTCGATCTTGATCCGCTCGGCCGCTTCCAGCGGCGTGCGCAGGCCGATGGCGATGTCGTTGGTGATCTGCGCCCCGCCCATGCTGATCACCGCCGTGTGGTGCACGCTGCCGTCGAAGTAGACGGCCAGATCGGTCGTCCCCGCGCCGACGTCGAGGAGGATCACGCCCAGACGCCGCTCATCCTCCTCGAGGACGGCCCAGGCGCTGGCCAGCGGCACGGCGATGACCTGCGCGGCGCGGTAGCCGGCCTTCTCGATGCTGCGCTCGAGATTGCGCACCGCGGTGGCCGAGGCGGTGATGATGTGCACCTCCGCCTCGAGCCGCACGCCAGCCATGCCGACCGGGTCCTTGATGCCCGACTGGTCGTCGACCAGGAACTCCTGCGGGATCACATGCAGGACCGCGCGCGACGAGGGGATCGCCAGTGCGCGCGCCGCCTCCACCACGCGCCGCAGATCGTCGGGGGTCACTTCGTTGTCGCGGCCCGAGACGGCGATCACGCCGCGGCTGTTGATCGACCGCAGGTGATCCCCGGCGATGCCGACGGTCACGTCGCGCACGGAGAGGTCGGCCATCTTCTCCGCCCGCGCCAGCGCCGTGCGGACCGCCTCGGCGGTCGCCTCGAGATGGACGAGATTCCCCTGGCGCAGTCCGGAGGATGGGCTCTCGCCGATGCCGAGGACGCGCAACTCGCCATGCTCGGTCACCTCGGCGATCAGCGCGACGACCTTGGTCGAACCGACGTCGAGGCCTGTGGCGATCTGCGCTGACGGCATCGCTGCGGCCTCCTTCGTTCAGCCCCTCTGGCTCTCCGCCGGCGCGCCCGCGGCGCTGGCCGGTCGCGGCCCGGCGGGTGCCGCTCCGGGCGGCGGCACGACGCCGCGCGCCTGCCGGGGCGGCCTCTCCGACTCCGGAAGACTCACAATGATCCGATCTTTGAAGCGCAAGTCAATGACGGCGTCTCGCTCGTCCCGCTCGCGCAGGTCGGCCAGGACCGCCGACCAGGCCTGCAGCCGCGCCGCCGACAGCGCTCCCCGTCCCCGGGTCACGGTCGGCTGGTCGCTCCAGAACAGCTCGTAGCCGCCGTCGGGATGGAGGCGCGCCTCGGAGAGGTCGGCCCACAGCGACGGATGACCGCCCCGCAGTCGGGCCAGCAGGCCGAGCAGATCGGGGGCGCCGGGCAGATCGAGCAGCGCGCCCGCGGTGCAGAGCGCCGCCTGGGCGCCGGGGGCCCAGGTCAGGAGGGGCAGGTCGGCCAGCGCCTCGCCTCGCGGGGCCAGCAGGATGCCATCCTCGGCCGCCTCCAGCACCCGGCCCTCCGGGCCGGCGATCATGCAGACGGGGTTGCGCTCGACGACCTCCAGGGCGGGCCGCTCGAACCACCCCTCCCGCCACCTCGCCTCGACGACGCGCGGCAGAGCCAGGCGCAGCCGACGGCATGCCGAGTCGGGATCGACGGCGCCGATGGGCGTGCCCGGCGGCACGCCGAGAGCGCGGCGCACCTCCTGGACATCCAAGTGGCCGGGGCCGGCGATGCGGATCTCGAGCGTCTCGATCGGCGCTCCGGCGTGGAGGCGGCGGGGGAGGGCGGCGGCCGCGACGGCGGCGCCGACGGCGGCCAGAAGCAGCAGCGCCGCCGCCCAGCGCGCACCCCGACCGCCTCGAGACCTCTCATCCCGGGCACTCATCCCCGCAGGCCCTCGCCGGTCCTCGCCGCCGCGCTCGCGCCCTGGCGGCGGCGAATCTCGGCCAGGATCGCGTCGCCCCACTGCCAGACCGAACCCGCTCCGAGCGTGATCAGGACATCCCCGGGCCGCAGCCAATCCGGCAGCAGCGCGGTCGCGTCGCCGGCGCCCGCCGCGTAGCGCACCGCGACGCCGCTCTCCCGTTCGATCGGCCCGGCGAGCGCCTCCGCGCTGACCCCCGGAATCGGCCTCTCCCCGGCCGGGTAGATCTCGGTCAGCGCCAGCAGGTCGGCGTCCCGGAAGGCGCGGGCGAACTCCTCCCCGAGCGCCGCCGTGCGCGTGTAGCGATGGGGCTGGAAGAGCACGACCAGGCGCCGGTCCCCGAAGACCTCGCGGGCCGCGCCCAGGACGGCGGCGATCTCGGTCGGGTGATGGGCGTAGTCGTCGATGTGGGTGACGCCCCCCTCCTCCCCGCGCATCTCGAAGCGCCGCCCCACGCCCTCGAAGGTGGCCAGGTCGCGGCGCAGCCGATCGGCCGGGATGCCCAGGAACAGACCCACGGACAGGGCGGCCAGGGCGTTCTGGACATTGTGGCGCCCCGGCACCGGGACGCTGAACTCGCCCAGGTCCCGCCCCTCGGCGAGGACCCGGAAGCGGGAGCCTCGCGCCTGCGGCACGATCCCCTCGGCGCGCACGCGGCAGTCCACCCCCGCTCCGTAGGTCAGGATCGGCCGGTTCACATCGGGCAGCAGCCCGAGCAGCTGCGGATCGTCGCCGCAGACGATCGCCGCCCCGTAGAAGGGGACGCCGCGCATGAAGCGCAGGAAGGCCTGGCGGATCGCCTCCAGATCGCCGTAGTGGTCGAGGTGCTCCCGGTCGACATTGGTCACCACGGCGAGCGTGGGGAGGATCTCGAGGAAGGAGCCGTCGCTCTCGTCGGCCTCGGCGACGAAGATGTCGCCCGTGCCGAGTCTCGCGTTCGAGCCGAGCGAGCGCACCCGCCCCCCGACGACGACGGTCGGGTCGAGCCCGGCGCCCGCCAGCAGGTGGCCGATGAGCGAGGTGGTCGTCGTCTTGCCGTGCGCCCCGGAGACGGCGATCCCGTACTTGAGACGCATGATCTCGGCCAGCATCTGGCCCCGCTTGAGGATCGGGATCCCGAGCCGCCGCGCCTCGCGGTACTCGGGATTGTCCTCGCGGATCGCCGAGGAGACGACGATCAGGTCGCGCCCGCGCACATGCTCGGCCGCGTGCCCGGCGAAGACCCGCGCGCCGAGCCGCTCGAGCCGCTCCACGGCGTCGGTCGTCACGGTCAGGTCGGAGCCGCTGACCTCGTAGCGCAGCGTCAGGAGGATCTCGGCCAGGCCGCACATGCCCGTCCCGCCGATGCCGACGAAGTGCGTCCGGCGTACCGTTCCCTGGATCATCGGTGGTTCTTCGCGGCGCCCGGGGATCGCCTCGGCCGACCCCGCGCCTCCCCTTCGGCCGGCGCCGGGCGACCCTCCCGGCCCGAGCTGCCCCTCTCGCCCGCCGGCTCCTGGGCCGCGCTCCCCGGCACGGCGCGCAGGAGCGCTGCGGCGATCTTCTCCGCGGCGCTCGGGCGCGCGAGCCGCAGCGCGTGATGCGACATTTCGCGCAGTTTTCGGGGCGTGTCAATCAACTTCGCGATCTGGGCCGCCAGCGTCTCGCCGTCGAGCGCGCGATCCAGGATCATCACCGCCGCGCCCGCCTCGACCAGCCAGCGCGCGTTGCTCTCCTGGTGGTTGTGCGTGGCGTAGGGGAAGGGAATCAGGATCGCGGCCTTGCCGCGGGCGGTGATCTCGGCCAGCGTCATCGCCCCGGCCCGGGCGACGACGAGATCGGCCACGCTGTAGGCGTCCCCCATCTCGTCGATGAAGGCGCGTACGGCGACCGGCAGATCGACGCCGCGCAGCTGCTGCTGCGCCCAGCGCTGATCGCGGGGCCCCGTCTGCAACAGGAACTGCAGGTCGCGCCTCCCGGCGAGCCGCTCGATGGCCCCCACGGCGGCGCGGTTGATCGAGCGCGCCCCCTGGCTGCCGCCGAGGACCAGCACCGTCCGGCGACCCCGCTCCAGGCGGAAGAGCTGCTCGCCGCGGGCCGCCTCGCCCTGGAGGACCGTGCGGCGGATCGGATTGCCGCTCAGCCGGAGATGATCGCGCCGCGGGAAGTGGACGCGCGCCGCGGGCGTGTTCAGGTGCACCTCGCGGGCGATGCGCGAGAGCAGCCGGTTGGTCAGCCCGGGGATGCTGTTCTGCTCGTGCAGCACGAGCGGGCGCCGGAGCAGCCAGCCGGCCACGGCCACCGCGCCGGAGACGTAGCCGCCCGTGGCGAAGAGGACGTCGGGCTGGAAGCGGCGCATGATCGACAGCGAGGCGAGAATCCCCCGCAGCGTGGTCCAGAGGATCGCCGGCCGGCTCAGCCAGCGGCTGCCCAGGAGGCCGCGGGCGGGGATGGCCCGAAAGGGGATCCCCGCCTGGACGGCGGCGCGCGCCTCGAAGCCGCCCGCGCCGCCGATGAAGAGCAGTTCCACCTCCGGCTCGGCTCGACGCAGGGCGTCGGCGACGGCGACGGCCGGAAAGACGTGCCCGCCGGTGCCGCCTCCCGTGATCAGGATCCTCACGAACGACTCCTTCCCAGGGTCGGCTCATCCATCAGCAGCCGTCCCATGTAGCTCGGCCGGCGCACGCCAGGGGAGCGGCGCGACACGGCTAGCACGATGCCGATCGCCGTCAGGCTGGCCAGCAGCGCGCTGCCGCCGAAGGACATCAACGGGTAGGGCACTCCGGTCGTCGGGGCCCAGCCGACGCAGACGGCGGTGTGCAGCAGGAACGCGAGGAGGAACTGCAGCCCCACGCCGTAGGCGACGAGCTCGCCGAAGACGACGCCGGAGCGGCGGCCGATGACGAAGATGCGCAGGATGATGAGCGCGGTCAGGCTCGAGAGCAGCAGCAGGCCGAGCAGGCCGAGTTCCTCGCCGACGATGCTGAGGATGAAGTCGGTGTGCGGGTCGGGCAGGAAGAAGTGCTTCTGCATCCCCCGGCCCAGCCCCATCCCGGTCAGGCCGCCAGAGCCGATGCCGAGGATCGACTGGTGGACCTGGTAGGTCGGGTCGCCGCGCAGTCCCTCGAGGAAGATGTCGATGCGCGTCCCCTGGTAGCCGCGCTTGACCAGGAAGGCCAGCAGGGCCGCTCCCCCCCCGGCCAGGCCCAGCTTCCAGGGCCGCCCGCCGGCCAGGAAGAGGAGCAGGAGGCCGCTCAGGGCGGTCAGGGCCGCCATGCTGAGGTGAGGCTGCACGGCGATCAGCCCGGCGGTGGCGAAGACGATCCCGAGCGGCAGGGCGAGGCCGCGCCAGGTGCGCAGCTCGCCGCGCCGGGTGGCCACCGCGGCGGCCAGGCAGACGATCATGGCCACGCGGGCGAACTCGGCCGGTTGGACCAGCACGCCGCCGATCGAGAGCCAACGGCGGGTCCCGCGCACCTCGACGCCGGGGCCCTGCGGAATGAGAAGCAGCAACAGGGCGGCCAGCCCCAGGCCCCAGAAGATCCAGGGGACGCGCCGGGCGTAGTGCTGCGCGTCGATCCGGCTGAGGCCGAGCATCAGGGCGACGCCGAGGATGCCCTTGGCGAGTTGGTTCTCGAGGTAGAAGAGGTCGTTGCCCCCGTGGGAGACGATGCCCATCGCGCTGCTGCTCGAGTAGACCATCAGCAGGCCCCACAGCGCGAGCAGCAGCACGGCGGCCAGCAGCCAGCGGTCCATCGGCCCCGCCGCCGCGCCCATCCCCGCCCAGCGGAAAAGGCCCATCCTAGACCTCCCTGCGGTCCTCGCCTGCCCGGGCGAGAACCAGCTCCCGGAATCGATCGCCGCGCTCCTCGTAGTTGCGGAACATGTCGAAGCTCGCGCAGCCCGGGCTGAGCAGGACGACCTCCCCGGGCCGTGCCCTTCTGGCGGCGCGCGCCACGGCGTCGGCCAGATCGGCCGCCGTCTCGGCGGGCGCTCCCGGCCAGGCCCGGCGGATCCGCTCCGCCGCCTCGCCGATGGCGATCAGGCAGGCCACGCGCTCCGCCACCAGCGGCCCGAGCGCCTCGAACGGGCTCGCCTTGTCCCGGCCCCCGGCGATCAGGACGATCGGCGCGGAGAAGCTCTCCAGCGCCACTCGCAGCGAGTCGACGTTGGTCGCCTTCGAGTCGTTGATCCAGCGCACTCCGCCTCTCTCGGCCACGACCTCGAGACGGTGCGCCAGGCCCTCGAAGTCGCGCAGCCCCGCGCGCAGGGCCTCGGGATCGCCGACCCGGGTACGGGCCAGGGCGAAGGCGGCCATGGCGTTGAGCCGGTTGTGGGGCCCCGGCAGAGCCAGCTCCGCCGCGGGCAGGAGATCCCGCTCCCTGCCCCGCTCGCGCCAGAGGATCCTGCCCTCGCGGACGAAGACCGCCCCGGGGCCTCCGGGATCCTGCAGGCCGAAGCGCACGAGCTCGGCGGCCGCTCCCTCCGCCGCCCCGACGCCGGGGCCGAGCGCCAGGAGGTCCGCCTCCTCCAGGTTGCGCGCGATCGCCCACTTGGCCCGCGTGTAGGCCTCGAGGCTGCCGTGCCGGTCGAGGTGATCGGGCGTGATGTTGAGGATCGCCGCGGCGGCGGGATGGAACCCCGGGCTGTCCTCGAGCTGGAAGCTCGAGACCTCGACGACGAGGACCTTGCCCGGCGCCTCCTCCATCACCGCCCGGGAGAGGGCATGGCCGATGTTGCCGCAGGCGATCGCCCGGCACCCCGCGCGCCTCAGGATGTGGGCGGTCCAGGCGGTCGTCGTCGACTTGCCGTTCGTGCCGGTGATCGCCAGCAGGGGGCCCCGCGCGCGCGCGGCGGCGAGCTCGATCTCGGAGACGACCGCGATCCCGCGGCTCCGCGCCTCGGCCAGGATCGGCGCGTCCCCCGGCACGCCGGGGCTGCGCACGAGCAGGTCGCAGCCCTCCAGCGCCCGGGAGGGATGCGGGCCGGCGATGAGCTCGGCCCGCTCTCCCGCCAGCTGGCGCCAGCGCGCGGCCAGACCCGGGTCGGGAGCGAGATCGAGCCCGCGCACGCGGACCCCCTCGGCCAGCAGCATCTCCGCCGCGGCCGTCCCGGAGCGGCCGAGGCCCAGCACGCAGGCGCGTCGCACCGGCCCGGCGGCCTCCCCGCGCCCATCCCTGGTCATCGCCCCGCCCCCTATTGCAGCTTGATCGTCGACAGCGTCAGCAGCGCGAGCAGGATCGAGATGATCCAGAAGCGGATCACCACCTTCGTCTCGGGCATCTGGCCCAGTTCGAAGTGGTGGTGCAGCGGGGCCATGCGCAGCACCCGCCGCCCCCAGAACTTGTAGGCGACGACCTGCGCCACGACCGAGAGCACCTCGGCCACGAAGAGACCGCCGACGATGACCAGCAGCAGCTCGCGCTTGATCAGCACGGCGACCATGCCCAGCGCCCCGCCCAGGGAGAGGCTCCCGGTGTCGCCCATGAAGACCTGCGCCGGATGGGCGTTGAACCAGAGGAATCCCAGGCCGGCGCCCAGGAAGGCCGCGCAGAAGACGGTCAGCTCCCCCGCGCCCTGGAGGAAGGGGATGTTCAGGTACTGGCTGAAGCGGGCGTGCCCGGAGACGTAGGCCAGGCCGCCGAAGGCCATCGCCGCCGGCAGGACCATACCGACGGCGAGCCCGTCGAGACCGTCCGACAGGTTGACCGCGTTGCTGGCTCCGGTGACGACGAGGGCGACGAAAGGCACGTAGAGCAGCCCGAGATTGATGAAGGTGTCCTTGAGGAAGGGCACCGCCGTGCGCGCGGTGAGATCCCCGTAGAGGCCGCTCATCACGATCACGGTCCCGACGGCGAGGCCGGCGGCGAACTGCACCAGCAGCTTGTAGCGGCCGAGCAGGCCGCGGGCGCGGCCGCGCACGACGTGCAGGTAGTCGTCGAGGAACCCGAGCGCCCCGAGGATGAGCGTCGTCGCCAGGACGAGCTGGACCTGGACGTTCTTGACATCGGCCCAGAGCAGCGTCGGGAAGACGATCGCCGCCAGGATGAGCAGGCCACCCATCGTCGGCGTGCCCTCCTTGGCCAGGTGGCTCTGCGGCCCGTCACGGCGGACGAGCTGGCCGACCCGCATGCGCCGCAGGCGGCGGATCATCCAGGGACCGAGCAGGAAGCAGAGCAGCAGCGCCGTCACCGCGGCGTAGGCGGAGCGGAAGGTGATGTAGCGGAAGACGTTCAACGCGTGAAAGTGCTCGCTCAGGGGCACGAGGAGGTAGTAGAGCATGCTAGTCGCCACCCTCTCCGTAGCTCGGCGCGATCACGCCGAGGTCCACGGGGATCCGCTCCAGCGCGGCCGCGCGCGCGCCCTTGAGCAGGACGGCATCCCCCGGCCGCAGGTAGGCGTGCAGGAAGCGCGCCGCCGCCGACGCCTCCGCGCACCAGAGGACGTGCCGGGCGCCCGCCCGCTGCGCCTCCGGCGCCGACGCGCGCGCCTCCTCGCCGAGGAAGACGGCCGCGTCGCAGAAGCCCGCCGCGCGCCCCATCTCGGCATGGATGGCCTCGCTCTCCCCGCCCAGCTCGCGCATCCCCCCGAAGACGAGGACGCGGCGCCCGGAGACCGGCAGGCCCGACAGGAATCCGAGCGCGTGGAGCACCGACTCGGGAGACGCGTTGTAGGTGTCCAGCAGCCAGGTGACGCCGTCCTTGACGACCGGGTCGAGGCGCCCCGGAACGGGCGCCGCCTCGGCCAACGCTCCCCAGTCGGGATCGGAGATCCCCAGGGCCCAGACCGCGGCCGCCGCGGCCAGCGCCGCGCGCGCCGCCGCCTGCCCGAGCAGGCGCAGGCGCAGCGGCTCGCTGCGCCCGCGCAGCAGGATCTCCGTCCCGTCGAGCGTCGCCTCGACCCGCTCGGCGGAGATCTCGGCCGCGGAGCCGAGGCCGAAGCGCACGATCCGGCCGCTCCAGCGTCTCGCCGCCTCCTCCAACCGCGGATCGTCGTCGGGCAGGACGAGCGCGCCGTCGGGAGAGAGCCCCTCCAGGATCTCCATCTTGGCCTCGAGCAGCGCCTCGGGGCCGCCGAAGCGGCCGAGGTGCGCGCGCCCGATGCCCGTGATCACGGCCACGTCGGGCCGCGCGACCCTCGCCAGCCGGGCGATCTCCCCGCGATGGTTGGCGCCCAGCTCGACGACGGCGAAGGCGTCCCCCTCCCGCAGCTGCAGCAGCGTCCAGGGCAGGCCGATCTCGTTGTTGCGGTTCCCGATCGTGCCGACGACGCGGCCGCGGCCGCGCAGCAGGGCGAGGATGAGCTCCTTGGTGCCCGTCTTGCCGCTCGAGCCGGTGACGGCGATCACCTTCGGCGCGAGAGCGACGCGCAGCGCGGCGGCCCACTCCTGCAGCGCCTCGACCGGGTCGTCGACCAGCAGGTGGATCCCGCCCGAGCGGGCGGCCTTGCGCCGGCTCCACCAGGCCCGACGGGCGACGGCCGCGGCGGCCCCCGCCTCCAGGGCGGGCGGGATGAACTGGTGCCCGTCGTGGCGCTCGCCGGCCAGCGCCACGAAGACCTCTCCCCCGGCGACGCGGCGGCTGTCGAGGCAGACGCCGGCGACGGACAGGTTCGAGACGAGCTTCCAGTCCTCCGGGGAGATCCCCGCCACCGTGGCCCGGGTCGCCCGGGCGATGGCGCCCAGCGACCAGGGATCCTCGCCGGGCCTGGGCAGCAGTGGCGGGTGGATGCGGCGAGCCAGCATGGCGCGCACGACATCCCGGTCGTCGAAGGGGAGGGTTCGATCGGCGAAGACCTGCAGCGCTTCGGCGCCGCGCCCGGCGACGACCAGGATCTCCCCCGGCCTCGCCGAGCCGATCGCCCGGGCCAGCGCCCGGCGGCGTCCGGCGACGCGCTCGACGGCGGCGGAGCCCCGGCGCGCGCCGCGCAGGACCGCGGCGGCGATCTGCTCGGGACTCTCCGAGCGGGGGTTGTCTTCGGTGACGATGACCCGGTCGGCCAGCCTCCCGGCCGCCTCGCCCATCGGCTCGCGCTTGCTCGGGTCGCGGTCCCCCCCGCAGCCGAAGACGACCGTCAGGCGCCCGGGGCCGAGCTCGCGCGCCGCCCGCAGCAGCCCGTCCAGCGCCTCGGGCGTGTGCGCATAGTCGACGATGACGGTGAGCGGAAGCCCGCTCGTGATCGCCTCGAAGCGCCCCGGCACCGCCTGCAGGCCCGCCGCGCCCGCGGCGATCTCCCGCGGCGGGATCCCGAGCGTGTGGGCGATGGCGGCGGCGGCGAGCAGGTTGCGCAGGTGGAAGGGCCCGAGCACCGGCACCTGCAGCCCGCAGCGCTCTCCGTCGAAGGCGATCTCGAGTTCCAGCCCCCGCGCGTCCGCGCGCCCGCCGAGGAGCCGGATGCGCGCCGCCTCGTCCGTTCCGTAGGTGACGCAGTCGGGCCGTGCGGACGCCAGGCGGCGGCCGAACGCGTCGTCGAGGTTGAGGATCTCGGCCACGGGCTCCTGCTCCCAGGGCCCGCCCCGCGTGGCCCGGTCGAAGAGCCCCGCCTTGGCCTCCAGGTAGGCCTCGCGCGTGCCGTGGAAGTCGAGATGGTCGGCCGTCACCTGCGTCAGCGCGACGGCGCGGAACTGGCAGCCGAAGACGCGCCGCTGCGCCAGCGCGTGGGAGGAAACCTCGGCGATGACGTCCTGCACGCCCTCGTCGCGCAGGCGCGCCAGCGTCTCCTGGAAGAGGGGCGCCTCGGGAGTGGTCGGCTGCCAGGTGCGCGCCGGATCGCGGTCCCTCTCCTCGGCGGTCTGCGCCTCGCCCCAGTCCATCCGCTCGCCGCCGGCGCCGCGCACGCCGAGCGTGCCGAGCGCCGCCGCCCTCCGCCCCGCGGCGGCCAGGAGCTGCTGCCCGAACCAGCAGGTGCTCGTCTTGCCGTCGGTGCCGGTCACGCCCACCAGGCGAAGAGCCTGGGAGGGCTGGCCATGGAAGCGCGCCGCGCAGAGGGCCAGCGCCTCGCGCGCGCACCGCGCCCGCAGCACCGGTCCCGGCCCCGCGGGCACGGCCGCATCTCCCTCCACGAGCAGGGCGGCGGCCCCGCGGGCCCAGGCGTCGGCGGCGAAGCGCGCTCCGTCGGCGCGCATTCCGGGGAGGGCGAAGAAGAGGTCGCCCGGGCGCACCTCGCG
Source organism: Candidatus Eiseniibacteriota bacterium (assembly GCA_016867695.1). Taxonomy (GTDB): domain Bacteria; phylum Eisenbacteria; class RBG-16-71-46; order CAIMUX01; family WJJG01; genus VGIY01. Next base: position 12,298 of record VGIY01000024.1, read on the forward strand.
GCTGTCCGTGCGCAACCCGCCGATCTCCGGATCGGGGGAAGTCGACGGCGCGCCGGCCCAGACCTCAGCGGGCAGCGCACGCAGCAAGTCCTGCAGCCGGACCGCCAAACTCGTTCCTCCGCAGCGCCTCCTCGCGGGCCCGCGAGGCGCGGGGCGAGGCCCAGATCTCGCAGAGGGTCCCCGAGGGCACCTCGCTGCCGGCCGCCGGCGCCTGCTCCACGACCCATCCCGATCCGCGCACGCCCGGCGCCAAACCCGCCTGCGCGGCCAACGATACCGCACGGCGCAGGGAAAGTCCCGCCAAGTTCGGCACGCGCACCGCTCGATCCCGGTCGCGGTCGGCGAGCGCGAGCCGCACCACGCTGCCGCGCGGCACGCTGGCGTAGGGCTGCGGCGCGAGCTCCTCGACGCGGCCGCCCAGGCCCTCCAGGACCGGGATCAGGCCCGCCGCATGCAGCGCTTCGCGGGCGGCCTGGACACCGAACCCGCGCACATCCGGAACTACGATCGGCGCCTCGATGCACTCCGCCATCGGCATCGAGGAGGCGCGTCCATCCTCCAGCCACCAGGCCAGATCCTCGACGATGCGGCGGAAGATCGGCGCGGCCACCTTGCCGGCCGAGAGATCCCCCTCGGCCCACACGGTCACCGCGACCACGCAGTGGGGATCGTCCCAGGGGGCGAAGCCGATGAAGCTGACGATGTGCTTGTTGCCGAGGTAGCGCCCGAGCGCGGGGTCGTAGATCTGCGCCGTGCCGGTCTTCCCGGCCGGAGCGAAGCTCGCCGCCTCCGCCTCCTTGCCCGTCCCCTCGCAGACCACCCGCCGCAGCAGCCCGCGCATCGTCACCGCCGTCTCCGCCGAGAGCACGCGCCGCACGGCCTCGGGCTGGAAGGTCTCCAGGACGCGCCCCTGGGGATCGAGCCTCGCGCGCACGAGCAGCGGCTTCATCAGCCAGCCGTCGTTGGCCACGGCCGCGTAGGCCAGCGCCATCTGCAGTCCGGTGACCGACACTTCCTGGCCGTAGGCGATGGTCAGCAGGGATCGCTCCGACCAGCCGGGCTGCAGCGGATGCGGCAGGCTGCCGGCAGCCTCCCCGCCGAGGGGGATGCCGGTCGGCTGGCCGAAGCCGAAGGCCTGGGCCATGCGGTAGAAGCGCTGCCAGCCGGTGCGCTCGGCGACGATGCCGTTGCCGATGTTGGAGGAGAAGACGAGCGCCTCGGCGGCCGTGACGACCCCCATCTTCTTCACGTCCCTGACCTCGCCCCCCGGAACGCGGCGCCGCCCGTTGCCGCAGTCGACGAGATCGCTCGGCGAGACCAGGCCCGACTCGAGCGCGGCGGAGAAGGTGTTGATCTTGAAGGTGCTGCCCGGCTCGAACTGGTCGGTCACGCAGCGCACGCGCAGCAGGTCGGGATCGATCCGTCCCGGGTCCTGCGGGTCGAAGCTGGGCTCGCCCCACAGGGAGAGGATCTCCCCGCTGCGCGGATCGAGCACCAGGGCGAAGCCCTCGGCCGCGCCGAACTCGGCCATCCCCTCGGTCAGCCGGTAGCGGACGACCTCCTGCACGCGGGCGTCGAGAGAAAGCAGGAGTCCCCCGCCCGGGCGCGGCTCGCGGAGCACCCGCGGGGCCAGGGTCTGCTGCGGGCGGCCGCTTCCGGTGACGAAGCGCAGCACGCGGCCAGGCTCGCCGGAAAGCCAGTCGTCGAACTGGCACTCCAGTCCCGACAGCCCCGCGCCGTCGATGCCGACGAGCCCGAGCGCCTGGGGAGCGCTGGCGCCGGAGGGGTAAAAGCGCTTCATCTCCGGCTCGAGGCGCACGCCGGGGTGGCGGGCGACGAAGTCGCGGGCGAAGGACTCGGGCACCCAGCGCCGGGTCAGGTAGTGATAGGTGCTGCGGCTGGCGGCCAGCCTGGCCGGCTGCTCCGGGGCGCAGAGCCCGGCGCGCGCCAGTTCCTCCGCCGCGGCGACGAGTTCGGGGCAGCTCGCTCCGGCCCAGACGAGCGACGGGTTCTCCATCGAGCAGACCAGCGTGCGCCCGGCGCGGTCGACGATCGGCCCGCGCGGCGGCGGGATCGGCTCGACCTGGGTCTGTTGATCCTCCGCCTCGGCCTTGAGCGCCGCGTGGCGACCGAGCGCCAGGTATCCGGCCCGCAGGAGGAGGGCGGCGAAGAGGAGGGCCGCCAGGCCGAGCACGACGCGCAGCCGCCCGTCGCTCGCCGCGCTCATCGATCCTGCTCCGGTCCGGTCGCGGGCGCCGGGGAGGCTCCCTTCTGCGCCGCCAGCACGGGACCGCCGCCGGACAGCAGGTCCAGCACGGCCATGGCCAGGGAACGCTCCGCCGCCGGGGCGGCGGGCGGCGCCGTCAGTGCCAGCACCTGTCCCCCTTGCGGCGAGTCGGCGCCGCGGGGACGGATCCGCGGAAGGATGTGCGAGATGTCGGTGCGGACCGCGAAGGATCGCGCCTGCTGGCCGAGGTCGCGCACGAGCTGCGCCTCGACCTGATCGAGCTCGGCCAGCCGCTTCTGCATCAGTCGCGCCTGCAGGTCCTGGCGCATGGAGAGCAGCAGGCTGGCGCAGAGAAGCGGGCTCAGGAGCAGCAGCAGCGTCCATCCCCCCGCGCGCCTCTCGCGCCGGGGCCGGACCGGGACTCTCAGGAAGGCGGCCGGACCAAGATCCTCCGCAGGGCCCGCAAGCGGGCGCTGCGGGCGCGCGGATTGCGCCGCGCCTCCTCCGGCGCGGGTCGCCGCGGACCCTTCCAGAGCGGCTCCATGCGCCAGTCGCCCGGCGGCGGCTCCGGGCCCGCCCGGCGCCCGAGTCGCTTCACGCGGCGATCCTCCTGCGACTGATACGAGATGACGCACAGCACACCCCCTGGCTTCAACGCCGCCGGGATCGTTTCGAGCACGCGGTCCAGCGCCTCCATCTCGAGATTGACGGCCATGCGCAGCGCCGCGAAGACGCTGCCGAGCAGCTTCGGGGTCGCGCGCCGCCCGAGGCGGGCCCGCAGGCAGGCGACGAGATCGCTCGTGCGCGCGAGCGCCCGGCGCTCGCGCCAGGAGAGGATCCCGGCGGCGATGCGCCACGGATCGGCCCGAGTGGTCCCCTCGGCCAGCAGGCCGGCGAGCGTCTCGCCGTCGATCCGCGCGAGGAGCTCGGCCGCCGTCTCCCCTCGGGAGGGGTCGAAGCGCATGTCGAGCGGGCCGTCGAGTCGGTAGGAGAACCCGCGGGCCGGGTCGTCGAGCGCGCCCGATCGCAGGCCGAGGTCGAGGAGCACGCCGTCGAGATCCCTCCAACCGCGCTCGGCCAGCCGCTCGGCGGCGCCGGCGAAGTCGCCCCGCTCGACCAGGGCGCGCTCGCCGAAACCGGCCAGGGCCGCGCGCGCGGCCGCCACAGCCTCTGCATCGCGATCCAGCCCCATCAGGCGCCCCTCGGGCGCCGCCTCCAGGATGCCGCGGGCGTGTCCGCCCTCGCCGACGGTCAGGTCGGCGTACCGGCCGCAGGGGTTGGCCACCAGCGCGGCCGTCACTTCCTCGATCATCACCGGTTCATGACGCACGGCCTGGGCGGGCTCCGGCGGGAGGCGTGGAAGCGGGGGTTTTCCCGAGGAGGACTCAAGGCAGGGAGCTCATTCTTGCCTATGGCCCAATCCACCCCCGCTTCCGAGCGCCAACCCGAAAACGCTCCTAGTTCAGGCTCGCCGCCGCCAGGCCGTGCGGACCCGGCGCGGCGCCGCGCCGGGCGGGGCGTCCCGCGCCCGGATCCGCAGACCCCGGCAGTGGCGAGCCGA
>VGIY01000025.1 GCA_016867695.1 Candidatus Eiseniibacteriota bacterium
TCTAGCGCCTCGGCCGGGCTCAGGCGCTGCTCCGGCTGCGGATGGGTGGTCGCCCCGACGAGCCCGATCGCGGGATCCATCGGCATGCCGTCGGAGCCGAAGACGACCGGCAGCCCGGCCGCCAGGGCGCTGCGCCAGGGGTTCATCGCCCGCCAGCGATCCGGGCCGAGCGCCCGCTCGTAGAGCCCGCCCGCGCCGCCCCAGCGGGCGACGAAATTGGGCTGCATCGACAGGCGCACGCCCAGGGCCGCGCAGCGCTCGAGCAGATCCCCGGTGAGGAGCTCGGCGTGCTCGATGGACGCCCACCCCGCGGGCAGCGGGCCGGAGGCCCCGGCGATGGCCTCCAGGCGACCGGCCACCTGATCGATCGCCGCGTCGCCGATGGCGTGGACGGCGACCGGCAGCTCCGCCTCCAGGCAGCGACGCAGCAACGCGGCCAGCTCGTCGTCGTCGTAGAGCAGTTCTCCGCGCCCCGCGCCGTCGGCGTAGGGCTCGCGCAGCGCCGCGGTGCGCGCGCCGATCGAGCCGTCGGCGAAGAGCTTCACGCCCCCCAGCCGCAGCCCCCCGCCGGCCAGCCAGCCCTCGGCGCGCAGGCGCAGGGCAAGCTCGATCTGGCTCGGCCGGACGAAGTAGTCCACATCGATCCGCAGGGCGTTGCGCTTGCGCAGTTCCAGGAAGGCGTCGAGCGCCCCGTCGCTACCCATCTCTCCGACGCGCACGATGCCCATCGAGAGCGCGCGTCCCTGGGCCGACCGCAGCGCCCGCTCGCGCTCCTCCGGCGTCGGCGGCCAGACCGAGGCGAGGCGCATGGCCCTCTCCTCGGTGACCACCCCGCGGCGATCGAGATCGGGCCAGCGCAGCGCCGCCTCGGCCCGCGCGCGGCCGTTGAGCACCGCCTTGTGGCCGCAGACCCGGCGCATCACTGCCGGGCGGTCGGGCACGACGCGGTCGAGATCGTCCCCCAAAGGCCCCCGCCCCTCCGGCCAGCCGCTCTCGTCCCAGTTCTCGGCCCAGAGGATGCCCCCGCCCTCCCGCTCGCGGGCAAACGCCGCCACCATCTCCAGGGCCTCGGCGAGCGAGCCGGCCCCTCCCAGGTCGCAGCGCTGGTCGCGCAGACCGACGTGCAGGAGATGGACATGGGCGTCCCGGAATCCCGGCGAGAGGTAGAGCCGCGGCCTCGCCCCGGGGCTTCCGGGGCGCTTCGCCGCCAGGCGGCCGGCGCGGAAGACGAAATCGCAGGGGGGCTCGTCGCGCCCGGCGGAGGCGGGCAGCGCGTCGCGCAGGGTGAAGTCGGCAGGGGTCATGGTTCGCCCGTCAGCCGCCGGGGCGGGGCTCACAGCCAGTAGAGGATCCGCCCGCAGTTCTCGCAGGTCGGCAGCGGGCCGTTCTCGGAAACCGCCCGGGTGGCCATCGTCGGCAGCGCCTGGAAGCAGCCCAGGCAGATGCGGCTGCGCACGGGCACGACCACGCGCTGGTACTTGCCGCGGATGCGCTCGTAGAGGCGCAGGTCGCGCGGCGGGATCTTCTTCACCACCGTCTCGCGCGCCTTCTGCAGCTCCTCCAGGCCATGGACGGCGAAGCCGAGCGCCTCCTCCTTCTCCTTGCTGGCGGGATCCTGGGCGTCGCGGATCATCAGCTCCAGGTCCTGCAGCGCCACCAGATCATGCACCCGGTCGCTCACCCATGGCCTCCCGTATGGTCGCCTGGAATTCGGCGAAGGTCTGGCCGGCGAGGAGCTTCTCGCGCAGCGGCTTCTCGTTGACCAGTTCCACGATCTTGCCGAGCAGCGGCAGGTACTCGTGGCGCGGATCCTCGTAGGGCGCCACGATCAGGAAGAAGAGGCGGCAGGGCTCGCCGTCGGGAGCGGCGTAGTCGACGCCGCGGCGGGACACGCCGAAGACGACCCGCGTGTCCGCCGCCGCGGTGCTCCGGCCGTGCGGGATGGCGACGCCCTTGCCCAGCCCGGTGCTGCCCAGGCTCTCCCGCCGGCGGATCATCTCCAGCAGCACGGCGGGATTGCGGATCTCGTCGTCGTCGGCCAGGGCCCGGCTCAGCTCGCCGAGCACGCTCTCCTTGGTTCTGGAACGCAGATCCGGGATGAAGCGCTTGTCGTCGAAGTAGGAGAGGAAGCTCTCGGCGTCCATGTCGGCCCCCCACCACAGCCCGGGATCGACCTGCATCGCAGCCAAGCAGGGAGAGTACCCTCCCCCGGCGCCCGGCTCAACCCCGCAGTCGTGGCCCGGTGGTCGCGGCCCGGCAACCGCGGTCGGCAGTCGCGGCCCCGAACTCAGGGCCGCCAGCGGGGGGGCGCGAGCGCCGCCAGCTCGTCGGCGGAAACCCAGCCGCGCATCTCCGTGGAGAGCCAGACCTCGCGCCAGCCCTCCGCGCTGCGCCCCAGGTGGACGAGCGTGCCGGCGGGCAGGACGAAGCGCACCGTCTCTCCCCTCAGCGGGCCCGAGCGGACCTCGGCCTCGGCCGCGACCACCACCCCCCCGGGAGCGGAGCGGGCCTGATAGCCCTTCAACGCCAGGAGTCCGAGCCCCGCGCCCAGGAAGAGCAGCGACGCCAGGACCAGGCGCCGCCCCCAGCGGCGCAACGCGGGTCCCGTCCAGCCCGCGGCCGCGAGCGCGAAGGCGGCGATCCAGACGCCGGCCAGGAACAGGCGCACCGATCCGGCCGGGGACACCGAGTCGAGCATGCCGGCCAGCAGCCCGAGCAGCCAGGAGGTCTCCAGTTGCGGCGCCCCCTGTTTCGCCCCGCGCCGAGCGAGCGCCAGGTTGTGGCGGATGTCCGCATCGCGGGGCGCCAGCCGGCGAGCCTGCTCGAGGTAGGCGATCGCCCAGCCCTGCTCTCCGGCCCGATGGCACGCGGAACCGAGGTTGTAGTAGAGCGACGCCGACTCCCAGCCCGCCCGGAGCACGGCGCGATAGGCCTCCACGGCAGCGGCGTTGTCCCCGCGCGCGTAGGCCTGCTCCGCGGCGCCCAGCGACTCGACCACCTCGTGCGGCACGCCCGCCCAGGCGGTCGCCGCCAGCCCTCCCGGAAGCCACAGGCCGAGGCAGGCGATCGCGATCGCGCCTCTCCACCGGCGCGCGCTCATCGCCCATCCTCCCGCCCGCTCGCGCCCGACCGGCGCGCGATCGAGTCGGCGGTCCGGAAGGAGCCGTCGATCGCGGCGAGCAGCTCGAGCGCCTCCGCGCGCCGCTGCGCGGGCGGCGGCGCGCCGCCGCCCGCGCCGTAGCGGACGTCGTCGCACCACTCGAGCAGCGCCAGCAGCCGGCCGATGAGCGCCTCGCCCAGACCGGCGTCGGCCAGCCGCCCGGGGAGCTCGCTGCGCAGCATCCCGCGGGCCGGCTGCGCGAGCCAGGCATCCAGGTACTCCTCGATCGTCTCGCTGAGCAGCGAGGCCGTCTCTCTCTCCTCCGCGGCCGCACTCCGGGCCGCGATGCGCTTGCGCGCGCCCCCCAGGGCCCCGGCCCGCCGCCGGCGGACGGGATCCCGCTCGAAAGCCAGCCGGCGTCCGCGCCCGATCCAGCCGGCGCCGATCAGCAGGAGCGGAGCCAGGTGGACGAGGTGGCCCGCGCCGAGGCCTGCCGCGGCTCGCGGGCGCAGGCCCGAGGCGATACCGGTGTGGATGTAGAGCATGTCCTCGCCGAGTTCCCCCGCGCCCGCCGCTCCGGATCCGCCCCCGCCGCCCGCGCCCGCGGGCAGGACGCGCAGCGCGATCGGCGCGGTCGTCTTCGTCGCGTAGCGCTGCCTCAGCGGGTCGAAGTAGACGAAGCGCACCGGATCGATCGTCATCGTGCCGGCGCGCTGCGGGACGAGCACCTGTTTGAAGCTCTTCTCACCCGCCAGGCGGTCGTCACGCGCGGCGACGCTCACCCCTTCGCCCGAGTCGTAGACGCGCAGCCCCGCCCAGTCGGGCCAGACGGGCTGGCCGATCGTCTGGATGTGGCCGGTGCCGCGCACGCTCAGCGTCAGCGTGAAGGGCTCCCCCTGGCGCGGCTCGGGCGTGTCGATCGAGGCCCCCACGGCGTAGTCGCCGACCGAGCCGCTGAACCCGGACGGCCGTCCCTCCTCGGGCAGCGGCCGGACGCGCACGCGCACCGGCTCGGTCTCCAGCGGGACGGTCTGGGCGTCGAAGAGGCTGCGCCCGAAGAAGCCGCTGAAGGGGTCCCGCGAGCGCCCCCGGCCCGCGGGAACCTGGCAGACGACGCGGCCCGGTCCGATCTCCAGTTCGCCCGTCCGCGTCGGGAAGAGCGCCCAGGCGATCTCGCGCACGTGATAGGCGGCCCCGTCGATGGTGACGCTGAAGTCCCGCTGGGCGCCCAGATCCTCGCGCCAGAAGCCCTCCGTGCGCGGCGGCTCGAAGCCGCCGACGTCTAGCAGGGTCACGTCGGCCCGCTGGTACAGCCGGAATCGGACCGTCACCTGCTGATCGAGGACGACCTCGTGCGGCTCGACGAGGACGCGGGCGAAGAGCCCGCGGCCGTCGGCGCGGGCGTCGTCTCCGTGCGCCGGCGCCCGCTGCGCCCCGCCGGGGGCGCCCGTCGCGCCGCTCGCGGCGGGCGTCACCTGCAGCGAGACCGTTTCGCTACGATAGGCTCGGCCCTTGTCCTCGACCTGCGCCGGCCCGATCGTGTAGCTCCCCTCGCGGCGCGCGCGGACGACGAAGTTGTAGGTGATCGAGCTGGCGAAGCTGCCGTTGACCCAGCTCATGTTCGTGCTGCGCCCGCTCTCGTGGACCTCGAGGCCGTCCGTCGACGGGAACTGCGGCTTGCCGGCCCGCTGCGAGAACCCCTCCAGCGTCACCGTGAGCAGCGCCTGCCCTCCCACGGGCAGGCTCGCCGCTCCCATCTGCAGCGTCACGCGGGGCTCGCCGGCGCCCACGGGCGTGGCGGCCGCCAGCAGCACGCAGGCCAGCAGGCCGGCGGTCAGGGTCGGTCGCCGCCGCCATGCCGAAAGGAGCTCGCGCGCCGACATGCCGCCCTCCTACCAGTCCTTCTCGACGTCGATGCGCCGCCCCCGGGCCTGGAACCGGCGCTGGAGCAGGTCGCGCTCCTCGCCCTCCAGTCCCCGCAGGAGCTGCATGAGCTGCAGGCGATCGAGATCGGCCGCCTCGCCGGCATCGCCGAGCTCGCTCCCCCCACCCTCCCGCGGGGGCTCGCCCCCCTCTGGCCGGGGCTCTCCCTGCCCTCCGGCTGCCTCGGGCTCGCCCGCGTCGGATCGCTCCTCGGGCTGCTCCCCCAGCCGATCCTGCCGTTGATCCCGGCCGCGATCACCCGTCTCCGGCTCGCCGCGATCACCCGTCTCCGGCTCGCCCGCATCTTCCCGCCGCTCCTCCCCCTGCTCGCCGCCCTGCTCGCCCCCCTCGGGCTCGCCGCGCTCCTGATCCCGCTGCCCGTCCCGCCGTTCCTCCCCCGGCGACGCCTCGCCCTGCTGCTCGCCCTGCTCCGCGGACTCCTCGTCCGCCGGGCAGGATGACTCGCCGCCCGAGGCCGTGTCGAGCATGCGCTGCGCCAGCTCCAGGTTCCACTTGGCGTCGGCGTTGCCCGGCTCCGCGCGCAGCGCCTCGAGGTAGGCCCCGCGCGCCTCGGCGAAACGCCCCTGGCGGAAGAGCGTGTTGCCCAGGTTGTAGTGCACGCGGGAGACCTCGCCGGCGCGCCAGCGCGGGGCGGCCACCTCGTAGAGCTCGCCGGCCTGCTCGTAGTCGCCGCGCAGATGATGCAGGTTGCCGAGGTTGTAGAGCGGCCGCGGGTCGTCCGGGTGCCGCTGGCGGAAGACCTCGTTCTCGGCCAGCCGCCGGCTCCAGTCGGGCGGCAGCTCGCCCGCCTCCCCCTGGGCGCCGCTGCCGGGCGCCGCCGCGGCACGTCCCTGAGCCGCGGCGCCCCGCGCCTCCGGAGACGCGCCCGCGGCCGTCGCGGAGGCCACGCCAGCCGCCAGCAGCAGGGCCGTCGCAATCATCGCCGCGGGAAGGCCAGCGAGCCCGGGCGTGGCCGCATCCCCGCCCTTACGACCCCGGAACCAGCGCCGGCCCAGCGGCACCCAGGGCTCGAGCAGGAGCAGCAGCAGCGCCGGCCAGGCGAAGTAGCGGTAGCGCTCCTCGTAGAGCACGCGCACGCCCCCCTCCATCTCGCGCTTCTCCATCTCGTCGATCGCCGCGCGCAGCCGATCGAGACCGAGCGTGCCGCCGGCCCGCACGTAGAGTCCCCCCGTCGAATCGGCGATCCGGCGCAGCGCCTCCTCGTGCAGGCGGCTGAGGACGACCCGGCCCTCGCGGTCCCTCTTGAAGCCGCCCATCCTGCCCTCGGCGTCGCGCTCCGGGATCGGCTCGCCAGCCTCGCTGCCGATGCCGACGGCGAAGACGCGCACGCCGGCGCGGCGCGCCGCGGCGATCGCCGCCTCCAACCCCCCGCCATGATCCTCGCCGTCGGAGATCAGGATCAGGGCCCGGTAGCCCTCGCTCTCGGCGTCGAAGGCGGCGACGCTCGCGCGCAGCGCGGCGCCCAGATCGGTGCCCGGCTCGGGGATCAGATCCGGCGCCATGTAGTCGAGGAACATGCGCGCCGCGGCGTAGTCGAGCGTCAGCGGACACTGCACGAAGGCGGCGCCGGCGAAGGCGACCAGGCCGACCCGGTCGCCGCGCAGCCCGTCGAGGAGGGCGGAGATCTCGTGCCGCGCGCGCAGCAGGCGGTTGGGCTTCAGATCCTCGGCCAGCATGCTGGCCGAGACATCGAGGGCGACGACGACATCGCCGCCGAGCCGCTTGGCGGTGGCGTAGTGCGAGCCCCGCTGCGGGCGCGCCGCGCCCAGGATCAGCGCGGCCAGCGCGAGCAGGACCGCGGCGAGCCCTAGCGCGCGGACGCCCGGGGACCGCCGGCCGCTCAACCGCGCGGCCATGCGCGGGCCGAGCGCGGCGGCGACCCGGCGGCGGCCGCGCCGCGCCCCCCAGGCGAGGAGCAGCGCCAGCCAGGGCAGCGCCAGCAGCAGCCAGAGCGCCTCGGGATGGGCGAAGCGCATCGTCCTCCTCCTCTAGGGCAGGCGCCGCAGCCAGGTGGCGCGCAGTCCCAACTCGGCCAGCAGGAGCAGCAGCGCCGGCCAGAGAAAGCCCGCGCCGACATCACGGAACTCGACGTACTCGCTGCTCTCGACGGTCCGCTTCTCCAGCTCGTCGATGCGCTCGTAGATGCGCGCCAGCGACTCGGCGTCCGTAGCGCGGAAGTAGAGCCCGCCGGTCACATCGGCGATCCGCCGCAGCGTCTCCTCGTCCAGATCCACCTCGACCTGGCGGATGCGCCGGCCGAAGACCGGATCGTCGAACGGATAGGGCGCCGTGCCGCGCGTGCCGGCGCCGATCGTGTAGATGCGCACGCCCAGCGAGCGCGCCAGCTCCGCCGCGGTCAGTGGATCGAGCGCGCCGGTGTTGTTCATCCCGTCGGTGAGCAGGATGATCACGCGGCTCTCGCCCGGTACGGCCTTCAGCCGGTTGAGCGCCGTCCCGACGGCCATGCCGATCGCCGTCCCGTCGGCGATGTCCCCGATGCGGATCCCGTCGAGCAGCTCCAGGAGCACGCCCTGATCGCTCGTCAGCGGGCACTGCGTGTAGGCGCTCGAGGCGAAGACGACCAGCCCGATCCGGTCGCCCCGCCGGCCGGCGATGAAGCGCCGGGCGACCTCCTTGGCCGCCTCGAGCCGGTCGCCCGGCGGGAAGTCGAGCGCCCGCATGCTGCCCGAGATGTCGATGGCGAGAACGATGTCGACGCCCTCCGAGTGGCTGACGACACGGGCGCGGCCGAGGCGTGGGCCCGCCAGCGCGACGACCAGGATCGCCAGGGCGAGCAGGCGCAGCGCCGGCAGCCAGCGCGCCAGATGGGCCCGTCTGCCGGCCACCCGCGGCAGCGCCGGCGGCGCCGGGAAGCTCAGGCCGCGCTCGATCCGCCGCCGGCTGCGCCCCCAGAGGAACGCCAGCGCGATCAGCAGGGGCAGCAGCCCCAGCATCCAGGGATGCGCGAGCGTCATCGCCCCCCTCCCGTGCCTGGTTCCGCGCCGCCGCCGGATGCCCCGCGCCTTCCGATTGCCGGCGGGCGCTCGGCGGAGGACTCCCGTCCGGCCGCCGGGACCTCACCCCCGCCGGCCGCGGCGGTCCGCTCGGCCTCCTCCCGGGCGAAGATCGCCTCGCTGCGCCCGACGATCTCCCGCGCCGCCGCCAGCAGTTCCTCGCCGCGCCGCATCGGCGGCCGCTCGCCGGCGAACTTGATCCGGTCGGTCTCCTCGAGCCACCCGGCCACGCGCCCCTGGTCGGGCACGCAGAGGCGCGTCTCGGGCAGCCAGCAAACGATCTCGGGACGCGTCGCCTCGAGCGCCGGCCGCTCCCAGCGCCGGCCGAGATAGCGGCGCAGGCACCAGGAGAGCTCCTGCACGAAGGCGCGCATCCGGCCGCGTTCGAGCAGGCCCCTCGCGGTCAGGATGGCGATCGCCTGCTCGAACTCCTCCGCGGGGGGCGGCGGCGGGACTACCGGCGCCTCGCCGGCGGAGCGCCGCCGGCGCCGCTGGAGCACCACGATCGCCGCGCCCGTCGCGAGCAGGAGCGCGGCCGCGGCGGCCGCGGCGATCCAGGGGAAGCGGCGCAACGACACGAGCGGAGCGAGCGGCTTGAGATCCGGCGCCTCGCCTTCCGCCCAGCGGCTCTCGACGCGCACCCAGCCGGTCTCGGCCACGGCCAGCGTCTCCCCGCGGGCGGCGACGAGCGCCGCGGGGGGCAGGCGCAGCCTTCCGGCGCGCGGGGCGATAGCCGTCAGGCGGTAGCGGCGCGCGGCCCAGCCCTCGGGGGCGCGCAGCTCCGTCGAGTCCCTGCCGGCGACGAGCAGCGAATCGGCCGGCGGCGCCCAGGCCAGGAACGCTCCCTCCCGTTCCGGCCAGCGCCCGCGCACCTCGATCGCGAAGGCATCGCCGACGCCGACCGAGTCGGGCCCGGGAGCGGCCTCCCAGAGCAGGCCCCCTCCGCGCGCGGGTCCCTCGCCGCAGCGCGGCGCGCCGAGGGCGAGCAGCGCCAGCCCCAGCGCTCCCACCGCCCGGCGCGCGATCGCCCCCCGACCCTGTCGTCCCGATCGTCTCATCGCCCTTCGCCCGGCCTCACTCGCGCGCCCGGCGCCGCTCGCGCAGCCGGAAGAAGGCGAGCAGCGGCTCCACCGGATCGCCGCCGACCTCGAGGACGACCTGATCGACGCCCAGGCGCCGCAGGCAGGCGGCGGTCCCTTCCCGGCGCTCCCCACCGAGGCGCGCCTGCCGCCTGCGGACGAGCGGATCGGAGGTGTCCGCGAGGACGCGCCGGCCCGTCTCCGGATCCTCCCACTCGACGAGCCCCAGCGCCGGCCAGTCGACCTCGGCCCGGTCGCGGATCTCGAGGGCGACGACGTCGTGCTTGCGCGACAGCAGGCTCAGAGCGCGCTCCCAGCGATCCGGCGGCGGCAGGAAGTCGCTCAGCAGCAGGACCAGGCTGCGCCGCTTGAGCGCGTGGAGCGCCGCGTCGCAGGCCGCGGCCAGGTCGGTGCCGCGGCCCTCGGCGCGGAAGGCGAGGATCTCGCGGATCAGACGCAGGCCGTGGGTCCGTCCCTTGCGCGGCGGGACGAGCTGCTCGATCGCCTCGCTGAAGGCGAGCCAGCCCACCTTGTCGTGATTCTGGATCGCCGAGAAGGCGAGCAGCGCCGCCGCCTCGGCGGCCGTCTCCTGCTTGCTGCGATTCGCGCTCCCGAAGCGCTGCGAGCCGCTGACGTCGACGAGGAGGAAGACGGTCATCTCCCGCTCCTCGACGTACTGCTTGACGAACGGCGCCCCGGCGCGGGCGGTCACGTTCCAGTCGATGGTGCGGATGTCGTCGCCCGGCACGTACTCGCGCACCTCCGCGAACTCCATGCCCTGGCCCTTGAAGACCGAGTGGTACTGGCCGGCGAAGAGCTCGCTGACCACCGCCCGGGTGCGGATCTCCAGGCGGCGCACCTGGCGCAGCAGGTCGCCCGGCAGGGCGTCGTTCGCCGGGGCCGCGCCCGCCGCGGGAGCGCGCGCCGCGGGAACTCCCGCCTCTGGAGCGCGCGCCGCGGCGGCGCCCGCGCTCTCCCCTGCCCGCCAGAGACGGCGCAGATCCATCCCCACCTCCCCGGGAATCGAGCCCCGCCCCCGCTAGGGCGCGCGCATCTGGTCGAGGATCTGGCGCACGATCTCCTCGGAGGAGACGTTGCGCGCCTCGGCCTCGTAGGTGATCAGCACGCGGTGGCGCAGCACGTCGAGGGCGACTTCCTTGATGTCCTCGCCGTAGACCGAGCCGCGCCCGGAAAGGAAGGCCATCGCCCGCCCGGCCATCGCCAGCGCCAGCGTCGCCCGCGGCGAGGCGCCGTAGGCGATCAGCTCGCGCAGCCCCTTGAGCGCCGGGTGCATGCGCTCCGGCTCCCTCGTCGCCAGGACCAAGTCGACGATGTAGTCCTTCACCGACTGCGCCATCGGGATGCGGCGCACGACCCGGCGCGCGGCGAGGATCGCCTCGCGCTCGATCAGCGGGCGCGTCTCGGGCAGCGTCTCTCCGGTCATCCGCTCGAGGATCTGCATCTCCATGCCGCGATGCTCCTCGAGCCGTTCCGGATAGCCGACCCGGACCTTGAGCAGGAAGCGGTCGACCTGCGCCTCGGGCAGCGGGTAGGTCCCCTCATGCTCGATCGGGTTCTGCGTGGCGAGCACGAGGAAGGGCTCCTCGAGGCGATGCGTCGTCTCGCCGATCGTGATCTGCCGCTCCTGCATCGCCTCGAGCAGCGCGCTCTGCACCTTGGCGGGCGCGCGGTTGATCTCGTCGGCCAGGACGATGTGGGCGAAGAGGGGCCCCTGGCGCGGCGTGAAGCTGCCGCTGCGCGGATCGTAGATCATCGTCCCGGTCAGATCGGCCGGGAGCAGATCGGGCGTGAACTGGATGCGCGAGAAGCGGGCCCGCACGGCGCTCGCCAGGGAGCGGACGGCGAGCGTCTTGGCCAGGCCCGGCACGCCCTCCAGCAGGATGTGCCCGTCGGCGAGCAAACCCACCAGCAGGCGTCTCAGCAGATCGGGCCGGCCGACGATGACGCGCCCGACCTCGTCGATGACGGCCCGGATCGGCGGGGCCGCCTCTTCCACCTCGGCCCGCGACCGGGCCACCGCGGAGGCGAAGTCCATGCCGCTCTGTTCCATGCCTTCTCCTTCTGCTTCTCGTCTTCCGGGGGGTACGCTCGGATAAACCACGCCTGCCGCCCGCCAGGTTCCCGCTCTTCGACCCTTCGGCCTCCGGGCGAGCCGGCCGGCGCGCCGCCGGCCGGCCCGGCGACGGGGCCTCCGGCGGGGCGCTCTAGCCGGGAGGCCAGCCGAGGCCGCGGCCGCCGAGCAGGTGGACGTGGAGGTGCCCGACCGCCTGGCCGGCGTCGGGCCCGCAGTTGCCGACCAGCCGGTAGCCGCCGGTGAGGCCCAGACGCGCGGCGACCCCGCCGGCGACGCGCAGCAGGCGCCCGAGGCACTCGTCCTGCTCGGGCTGCAGGTCGTCGAAGGAGGCGATGTGCTCCTTGGGGATCAGCAGCACGTGCTGGGGCGCCGCGGGATGCAGATCGCGGAAGGCGAGCAGGTGGTCATCCTCGAAGAGCTTCTCGGCCGGCAACTCGCCGGCGGCGATCCGGCAGAAGACGCACTCACTGGCCATCTCTCCCTCCTCCGGGCGGCCCCTCGGCGGGGCCCGCGCCCCGGCACTCCTGCGCCGTCATCATCGCCACCCGGCGCGCGTGGCGCCCCCCCTCGAACCGGGCCTCGAGCCAGGCGTCGAGGATGCGCAGGCTCTCCTCCTCGGGCAGGTTGTCGGCCCCCAGGGCGAGCACGTTGGCGTCGTTGTGCCGCCGCGACTGGGCGGCCATCGCCGGGGTCAGGCAGAGGGCCGCCCGCGCCCCCGGGACCTTGTTCGCGGCCATCGCCATGCCGACTCCGGTGGAACAGATGAGGATCCCGCGGTGTCCGGGCGAACCGGCCACCGCGCGGGCGACGGCGAAGGCGTACTCCGGGTAGTCGCACGACGCCGTCCCGGGGCAGCCCCAGTCCTGCAGCCGATGCCCGCGGGCCTCGAGGAGGCGGACGATCCGCTCCTTGAGGGCGAAGCCGCGATGGTCGCACCCGATCTCGATCGCCGGCAAGTCCCGCGACCCGGCTGCGCCCGCCTCCAGCAGACGCGGCAGAGCCAGGCGCAACTCCCCCTCGATCCGATCCCGCACGCTCCGGTAGGTCTCCAGGTCGCTCCCCAGCGGGTCGGGGATCCCCCGCCGCCCCACGCCGCCGGCGTATTCGGTCAGCGTGAAGACGCGCCCGCGCGCCTCCGGGTCGAGACCCAGCGCCGCCCGGCAATGCTCCGCCGAGAGCGCCAGGACGAGGTCCTGCCCGGCGAGCAGGTCGGGGGTCAGACGCCTTGCCCGGTGCCCGCCGAGATCCAGGCCCCGCTCGGCAGCGACGGCGAGCGAGGAGGCCGTCGCCCGCTCCCCCTCGCTCGCCGCCACGCCGGCCGAGGAGACTTCGATCGCCCGCCCGCCTTCCCCGCCCGCCTGCGCCAGCATGTGTCTCAGGAGCCCCTCGGCCAGCGGGCTCCGGCAGGTGTTGCCCGTGCAGACGAAGAGCACGCGAAAGGCGCTCATGCCGCTCTCCTCGGAGTCTGGTGTTCGGCTGCGGCACGTCGGCCGCGAGCCGTGACGGCGCGTCGGCCGCGTGGCCCTGACGGCGTGTCGGCCGCGCAGCCGTGACGGCGCGTCGGCCGCGTGGCCGTCATCGTAGGGCCGCGAGGGCGTCCCGGTCAACGCGCCGCGGCCGCCCGATGCAGCCGCCCGAACTCCCCTCGGCGACCGCAGAACTCCCCGAAGGCCGCAGAACTCCCCGACGGCCACAGAACTCCCCGACGGCGACTTGACGATCCCCCCGGAGCCTCGCAGAATCGGGTGGGAGCGGAGCCGGCGGCGGTCGACACGCCGCGCCGGCCACGAAGGAGGTCGACGGTGTTCTCGAGGCGGCCGGTTCTGATGCTCGTTGCCGCCGGGGCGGCGGCCCTCGGGCTGGCGCGGGGCCAGGAGACGCTCCCTCTCGACGCGACGATCGCCTCGGCCCCGCCTGGCCAGGCCCACGGGCACGCCTTCGCGCGCCTGGTCGACCTCGACCCGGCGATCCGCTACCTGGGCGGCGCCCTGATCACCGAGGATGTCTGCATCCGCGGCCACGGCGCGACGATCGACCTGGGCGGCGACTTCATCCAGGTCCTCGCGGGCGGCGGCCCGACGCGCCTGGACATCGATCACTGCCTGATCCTCTACGGCGAGCACCCGGGGCTCGGCTCGTACGGCGGCGGCCTGGCCTACGGCGCGGGCACCAAGGGTTGGGTCGAGAACAACACCTTCTACGGCAACGTCCCCAGCGCGCTCTATCTCGACGTCGTCGTCCTCGACGAGACGCGGGTGGTCAACAACCTCTTCTTCGGCAACGCCGGCTGGGGCTTCGTGCGCAACGAGAACCAGCAGAACCTCCACGTCCGCTACAACGACAGCTTCCGCAACGCCGCCGGCCAATTCGGCGTGCACTGCGCCTGCCCCTTCACCGAGCCCGAGCCGATCTACCCCGGCGGCCTGGACGGAGAGCTCCACTTCAGCAACTTCTCGGCCGACCCGATGATCGTCGCCGAGCCCGCCCCGCCGAAGGTCGCCGGCGACTTCCACCTGCGCGAGGGCAGCCCCTGCATCGGAGCCGGCGAGGGCGGCCTGGATGTGGGCGCCCTTCCCTATGAGAGTCCTCCGGCCGCGCTTCCCTGCGGCTGGGGAGCGTTGAAGGGGCTCTTCCGCTAGGCTGTGCCCGCGGTGGGAGCGAGGTCCGGATGTCCGGCGGGGCTTGGCGATCCGCGCCAGGATCTCTCCCGCGCGCGAGCCCCCGACTACACCGGTCGCCACTGCCCCCGGCGAAGGATCGTCAGCGCCCCGCTAGTCTCCGGCCTGGCCACGGTCGAGCCCTCGCCGGACAGCTCGCCGCCGTCGACGGCCACATCGCAACCCCGGAGGATCTCGCCGGCCACCTCGGCGAGCGATCGGGGCGCCGGCGACCCGGCGCGATTCGCGCTGGTCGAGAGCAGCGGTTCGGAGAGGAGCAGGAGCAGCTCCCGCAGGAAGGGCTGCCCCGGACAGCGCAGGGCGACCAGCCCGTCGCGGCACAGGTCGCCGGGGACGAGTGGCGAGGCGGGAAGCAGCAGCGTCAGCGGTCCCGGCCACTCGCGCTCGATCAGCGCCGCCGCCGGCCCGGGCAGCGAGTCGACGAGCGCCAGCGCGTGGGCCGGGGCGCCGACGAGCAGGATGAAGGGCCGCGGAGGCCCCCCCTTCAGCGCCGCCAGGCGGCCGGCCGCCCCGGGCCGCAGCGCCGCCGCGTGGAGCCCGTAGAGCCCCTCGGCCGGAAGCAGGGCGACGCCTCCCGAGAGCAACGCCTCCACGGCCGCGTCGAGCGCGGCTGCGCGGCCGGCCGGATCCTCGCCGAGACGATGAACGCTCTCCGTCACGCCCCCTCCGGGACCTCGCCCCCGCGCGCGGGTGCGCCCCCTGACGCCCGGGCCCGACTCGCCCGCCCCACGGCACACCGGCCCCGCGGTCGCTTGCGCCGCCCGCGCGCGTTGCCTAGCATGAGCGCGAGGGCGATCCGAATCCGGGCCGGCGCGGTGCGCGCCGACTCGCCTGCCGGCGCGAGGGGGCTGCAGATGAGCGGACAGGGCCACGGATCCGGCGGACCCGACTCCCCCCGCCCCCTGGAAGTCGGCATGAGCGTGACGCAGTGCGTGGAGCGCGCCTTCCTGGCGCCCTCGGCCGCACGCCTGCGGCAGGCGGCCCGGGCGCTCGCCGCCGAACTCGTCTCCGCCCCGGCAACGCTGGTGGGCCTGAGCGTCGACGCGCCGCTCCTGGCCGACGGGGCGGGCATCGTCTCGCTCTCGCCGCTACTGCGCGCCGGCCACGTCGATTGGATCGCCGTCACGGGAGCGAACCTCCACTTCGACATCCTGCGCTCGCTCGGCGGCGCCTTCCGCGCCGCACCGCCCGCCGGTGAGTCAGCGGCGGACTGGGTGCGCTGCGGCGAGGAGCTGTGGGTCGCCGCCTCCGGCCTGCGCGCGTCCGAGCAGGCGCTGCGCGAGATCCTGGCGCTCCCCGACTTCCAGCGCGCCATGGGCACGGCCGAGTTCCACGGCCTCCTCGGAGCCCAGCTGCACCTGCGCGAGAAGACCCTCGGCGTCGAGCACGCCTCGCTGCTCAGCACGGCCCAGGAGCTGGGCGTGCCCGTCTACAACCCGGCGCCGGCCGACGGGCCGCTGGGAGCCTGGATCGCGGAGCTGGCGCTCGTCGGCAACCGGCTGGTCATCGACTCCAGCGTGGACCTCAACGAAGGGGCAGCGATCCTCAACACGGCGGCCAAGCCCGACTCGGGGGCTGCCGTCTGCTCGCTGGGCCACGGGCCCGCCGCCCGCTTCATGCGCCTGCTTCCGGGCCACCTCTCCGCCGCCCTCGCCGGGGGCGGGAACAGCCCCTACCGGCTGGCCCTGCGTATCGGCTGCCCGGAGCGCCCCGACTGCGACCGCGACCTGCAGGCGGCTCCCCCGGCCGCCGACATCGGCGTGCCGGTCGACCTCAGCCTCGCGCTACCCCTCTTCGCCGCCTACCTGCTCGATCGGGTGCCGCCGCGGCCGCTCAAGCGTCTGGCGCCGAGGCGGGACGAGCTCCTCGATCGGCTCCGCAAGGACCGGCTGCAGGC
>VGIY01000026.1 GCA_016867695.1 Candidatus Eiseniibacteriota bacterium
CAGTACGACTACGGGGCGCAGCATCCCTTCCGCCTCGAGCGGCTCTGGCTGACCGAATACCTCTGCCGCCACTACGGCCTCTTCGACGGCGAGGGGCGCGTGAGCGGCTTCCCGGCGGCGCGGCGCGCGGACCTGCTGGCGGCGCACGACCCGGGCTATCTCGACATCCTCGAGGCGGTCTCCGAGGGCATCGGCGCCCCCGGGCTGGCGGAGCATGGGCTCGCCTCGGGCGACAACCCGGTCTTCCCCGGGATGTGGCAGTACGCGCTGGAGACGGCGGGGGGCACGCTGCTAGCGGCGCAGCTCGTCGCCGCCGGCGAGGCGCGCCGCGTCTTCCACGTCGGCGGCGGCCTCCATCACGCCCGGGCGGGCCGCGCCTCCGGCTTCTGCTACGTGAACGACGTCGTCATCGGCATCCGCCACCTGCTCGCGGGCGGCAAGCGCGTCTTCTACCTCGACCTGGACGCCCATCACGGCGACGGCGTCGAGCAGGCGTTCTACGACGATCCGCGCGTGCTCAGCTTCTCGATCCATCAGGACGGGCGGACGCTCTTCCCCGGCTCCGGCTTCGCCAACGACATCGGCCGGGGCGAGGGGCGCGGCTTCGCCGTGAACGTCCCGCTCCTGCCGGCGAGCTCGGACGAGGCCTACCTGCGGGCCTGGGACGAGCTGATCGTTCCGCTGCTCAGCCGCTTCCGCCCCGACGCGCTGGTGACGGAGCTGGGCTCCGACGCGCTTCTTGGAGACCCGCTGGCCAACCTGGCGCTGCGGCTGGAGGGCTGGTGGGAGCTCATGCGCCGCATCGCCGCGCTCGGGCTGCCCTGGCTGGCCGTCGGCGGCGGCGGCTACGACCTCGGCAACGCGATGCGCGCCTGGACGCTCGCCTGGGGGGCGATGGTCGGCTGGACGCCGGACGAGTCGTTTCCCCCGCGCCCCGCTGAGCTGCCCGGTCAGGCGGCGATGATGCGCTGGCCCAGGAGCCTCTGGAGCCCGCCCGCCGCGGGCCTCGGCATCCATCCCGACGGCGAGGCGGCGGCGGCAGTGATCGACCGCGTGCGCCGGGAGGTCTTTCCTCACCATCAGCTCTCCCCGTGACAGGAGCGGCGTCGTGCGCGGCCTTCCAAGCGGGATCGGTGCGCGGCTCTTCTGCGGATTCCTGATCGCCGCCGTTCCGGCGCTGCTGGCCGCCGGCTGGCTGCTCGAGGGCCAGGCGCGCCGCGCGCTGGAGGGCGAACTGGGCCGCCGCGCCGAGGCGCTCGCGCTGGCCGTCGGCGCCTCGATCCCCGCCGAGACCTGGGAGCTGCTCTTCGCCCTCGGCCCGGGCGAGGAGGACAGCCGCATCGCCCGGCACCTGCGGCGCCGCCTGCAGGAGGTCGAGCGCGCCACGGGCGCCGAGCGCATCGCCGCCTGGACCGAGACGGGCGCCCTCATCCTCGACAGTCGCGCGGAGCTGCCCATCGGCAGCCGCGCCCCGCGCGCCGAGTTGCTGGCCGCGGAACTGCGCCGCGCCGCGGCGGGCTCGGCGGCGAGCACGCCGCTGTTCCGTTCCGAGCGCGGGAGGCGGGTCAAGCTCGGCCTGGCGCCGCTCTGGGCGGGAGAGCGGGCCGGCGAGGAAGGCGGGGCCCGGGCGGGAGAGCGCGCCGGCGAGGAGCGCGAGGCACCAGCGGCGGAGGCGCGGGCTGAGGCGCCGGCGGAGGAGAGGACGACGGGGGCGACGGCGGAGGCGACGCGGGTGGCGACGCGGGTGGCGACGGCGGAGGCGACGGCGGAGGCGACGGCGGAGGCGACGGTGGAGGCGACGGCGGAGCGGGCTCTGCTGGGCGTCCTCGTCGTCGAGGCTCCGGAAACCTCGCTCGGGGCGGTCTCCGCCATGCGCTCGACGCTCCTGCTCGTCGGCGCCGCAGGCGTGCTGCTCGTCGCCGTCGCGGCGGCGCTCCTGGCGGGCGCGCTGACGCGCAGGCTGGAGAGGCTGGCCGCCGCGGCACGGCGCATGGAGCGGGGGGACCTCGATGCCCCCCTGGCGGGGTTCGGGCGGGACGAGATCGGCGCGCTCGCCGGGGCGCTGGAGGCCATGCGCGGCGCCGTGCGCTTGCGCGAGCAGCACCTGCGGGCCATGCTCGGCGGCGTGTCGCACGAGATCCGCAATCCGCTGGGCGGGCTGCTGCTCAACGCCGAGCTGCTCGAACGCGACGCCGCCCTGCCGGCTCCGGCACGCCGGCGGGCGCGGCGGATCCTCGAGGAGGCGGCGCATCTCGACGGCGTGGTCGGGGAGTTCCTCGCCTTCGCCCGCCCGGAGCGGCCGGAGGCGGCCGCGGAAGCTCTCGACGAACTGGCGCGGGAGAGCGCTCGCAGCGCCGTCGAGTCGCTGCGCTGGCCGGGATCGCTCGAGCAGAGCCTCGAGCCGCTGCGCGTCGTCTGCGACGCGGGCCACGCGCGGCGGATCCTCGTCAACCTGCTGCTCAACGCCATGCAGGCGGCGGGCGAGGCGGGGCGCGTCGAGCTGAGCCTGCGGGCGACGGAGCAAGGGGCGCTGCTGTGCGTCGCCGACAGCGGGCCGGGCATCCCGCCGGAGGCGCGCGAGCGCGTCTTCGAGCCCTTCTACTCGACGCGCGCCCAGGGCGCCGGGCTGGGGTTGGCGATCGTCCGGCGCCTCTGCGAGCTGGGCGGCATCGGGCTCGAGCTCGATCAGGGCCCGCTGGGCGGGGCGCGCTTCACGCTGCGCTGGGGCGCGGGCCGGGAGGGGTGAACGGTGGGCCGGATCCTGGTCGTCGAGGACAACGCCACGCTGCGCGAGACGATCGCCGAGGTGCTGCGCCAGGAGGGGCACCAGGTGGACGCGGTCGAGCGCGCCGAGGCGGGGCTCGAGCTCTGCGCCGGCGAGCCGGTCGAGCTCGTGCTCACCGATCTCAAGCTCCCGGGCGTCGATGGCCAGGAGCTGCTCGCCCGCGTCAAGGGCAAGGATCCGCTGATCGAGGTGATCGTCATGACCGGCTACGGGACGATCGAGGCGGCCGTGGCGGCGATGCGCGCCGGCGCCTTCGACTTCCTCCCCAAGCCGCTGCGCCTCGATCAGCTCGTGGCCAAGGCGGCCCAGGCGCTGGCCGTGCGCGCCGACCGGCTGGCGCTGCTGCGCGAGCGCGAGCGGCGGCTCTACCTCGAGGAGGAAGCCGAGGCCGCCTTCAACGCCGGCGAGATCGTCGGCCGGGCGCCGGGGATGCTGGCGCTCTTCGCGACCATCGAGCGCGTCGCGCCGACGGACAGCTCGGTGCTGATCACCGGCGAGAGCGGGACCGGCAAGGAGCTCGTCGCCCGGGCGATCCATTGGCGCAGCGCGCGGCGTGACGGCCCCTTCGTGCGCGTCCACTGCGGCGCCCTGCCCGAGGGGGTGCTCGAGAGCGAGCTCTTCGGCCACGAGCGGGGCGCCTTCACCGGCGCCGCGCGACAGCGGCGCGGGCGCTTCGAGCTGGCCGATGGGGGCACGCTCTTCCTGGACGAGATCGCCGACATCGGCGCCGCGGTGCAGGTGCGCCTGCTGCGCGTCCTGCAGGAGCGGGAGTTCGAGCGCGTCGGCGGCGAACGGACGCTGCGGGTCGACACGCGGGTGATCGCCGCCACGAACCGCGACCTGCGCGCCGATGTCGCCGCGGGGCGCTTCCGCGAGGACCTCTTCTACCGGCTCTATGTGATCCCCATGCACCTGCCGCCGCTGCGCGAGCGGCGCGAGGATGTGGCCCCGCTGGCCGATCACTTCATCGGCCGGCTGGCGGCCAGGCTCGGGCGCCCGGCGGTCCGGCTGACGCCGGGGGCGCTGCGCCTGCTCACCCTCTACGACTGGCCGGGCAATGTGCGCGAGCTGGAGAACGCCCTCGAGCGCGCCATCGTCCTCTGCGCGGGCGAGGTCATCGACGAGGCCGATCTGGCCTTCCTCGCGCGCGACGCGCGGGCGAGCCAGCCGCTGCCCTCCGGCATCGTGCCGCTGAACGACGCGCTCGACCGGCTCGAGCGGGCGCTGCTGGAGAGGGCCCTGGAGCAGGCGGGGGGCGTCAAGGCCGAGGCGGCGCGGCTGCTCCAGATCAAGGCGAGCGCCCTCTACTACAAGCTGGAGAAGCACGGATTGCTGTGAGCGCTGCGCGGCGACAGCGGCTGGCGGTCGGCCTGGCGCTGGCCCTGTGGGCCGGCGCGCCGGCCGCCCAGGCTCCGCTCGTGCTGCCCTCGGGCGCCGAGTGGGGTGCCTGCGCCGAGCGCCGGGAGCGCCTCGTCGGGCGACGGGAGGCGCTGCGCGCGGCGGCCGAGGCGCTGGCGTTGCAGCGCGCGGCGGCGGGCACGGCGGGCGACGCGGGGCTGGAGCGCTCGCTGCTCGCTCGCGGCGAGGCGCTGGCCGACTCGATCGAGAGGCTCTCGGTGGCGCTGCTCGCCGAGGCGCTGCGTTGCGCCCCGGCGGCGGAGCGGCTGGATGGGGAGATCGCCGCGGCGCTGACCGGCAGCGCCGCGGCGACGGAGGCGCAGCGCGAGACGCTGCTCGCGCTCCAGGCGCGCGTCCGGCGGTGGGGCGCCGGCGCGGGGCGCGCCGAGTTCCCCCTGCCCGAGGCGGGCGAGGGGGATCCGCCCGAGATCCTGCGCCAGAAGGCGGCCTACGCGCGCGACCTGATCGATCGGGCGGGACGCTGGCGGGAGATCGTCGAGCGCGAGGCGCGGCGCGGCGACGGCGAGCGGCTGGCGCGCGAGGCGAGCCGGATGCTCGCGGATCAGGCCTTCTTCGAGGAGCGCGCCGCGATGGCGCTGGACGCCGCCGCGGCGAAAGCCGGCGACGACTTCGCCGCGCTGCTGGCGCAGGCGGGGGAGGAGGCCGGCGGGGCCGGGGGCGCGGCGGAGGCGCTGGCGAGGCTGCGCGGCTTCCTCGCCGGCCGGGAGCGGGAGCTGGCGCAGCGGGCCGAGGAGCTGGAGCGCGAGGCGACGCGCAGGGAGAGCGAGCGATGATCCGCCGGAGTTGGACGGTGATGGTGCCGCTGCTGGCGCTGCTGCTGGCTCCGCACGGCCGGGCCGCAGCGAGGGTCTCCTGGGATGCGCACGGGCTCGCGGGAGCGGGGGTCGACGGCAACCCGCGCGAGGTGCTCGAGTCGCGATACCGCCGGCAGGATGTCTTCAACCGGCTGGAGGCGGGCTGGGCGGCGAGCGCCCCCTGGAGAGGCGCGCGCTGGAACACGCAGCTCCGTTGGGGGACCGATCGCTACGCTCGGGAGCGGGGCGAGACGCGGCACCTGCTGCGCGGGGAGCTCGGCTGCGAGTGGCGCGACCGCCGCGGGCGGCTGCTGCAGGCGGGATGGATCGGGTCGCTGAGGGAGTACCCGCACGCGGAGGGGCGCGGCCTGCGCGGTCACGAACTCGGGCTGCAGGCCCACACTCCCGCGGGACGCCGCGGCACGCTCGTCACCCAGTTGCGCGCGCTCTGGCTGCGCCGCGACCCGGCGAGCCCCGGCGGCGGCCTCCCGGAGGGCGCGGCGGCCTGGGATCCGGGCCGCCGGGACGGCCAGCAGGCGGCCCTCGAGCTGCAGCGGAGCGTCGCCGACTCCTGGCGCTGGCTCGCCCGGGGCGAGGCGAGCCGCGTCGCCTACGACCGGCCGGCGCTGGCCGCGGGGCCCCAGGGGGAGACGCTCCTGCTTTCCGGCAGCCAGCGCGATCAGTCCCTGTTCGCGGGGGCGGGTCTCATTCGCCTCGGGGTCCCGTTGGTCCGCGCTGGCGCCGGCCTGCGGCGCACCTGGAGCAACAGCCATGGGGCCGGGTTCCGGCGGCTGCGAGTCGACCTGCTGGTCGCACAGCCGCTCGACTCGCGCACCCGGATCCTGCTCTCCGGACGCTGGGAGCCGGCGGAGCGGCGCGACGAGGCGCTGCGCCTGTTCGACCCCCAGGCGGATCCGGACGACCCGGAGTTCGGCGCCCGCGACCAGTGGACGCTGCGCGGGATCCGCGACCTGGGCGGGGGCCTGAGCGCGGAGCTGCAGGCGGGCTGGGAGCGGAGCGAGGCGCGACTGCCCTGGGAGCGCTACGAGCGGGCGACGGCGCTGCTCGCCTTCCGATACGAGACCGGCCGCTGAGCGCGAGGGGGGTGGATCGGAGCCAGCCCTGCCGCCAGGCGGAGGTCCCGCGCCTCACGGCCGGAAGGGTCCGCGGGGAGCGGCGTCGGGCGCGCCCCGCCCTCAGCTTTCCGAGCCGCTTCTCAGGAATCCGCGATCGAGCACCGCGGCAGGGCCGCTCCGGTTGGCACGGCCCCATTATCCCATTGACTGGCTTGGAGATAGAGTGGCGCCGGCGAAGCCCCTTTGGCACCTGTCTTGCAGCCGAAGCTGCGGGAGGTTCCGTGTGAATGGATTTCTCGGATACCGGGGATGGGCGCTCAGCGCGGCGCCTCTTGTGGCCATCCTGGTTAGCGGGTGCGACAGCGGTCCGGTGAGCGCACCCGGGGCGCCGCGCGCGCCCTGGGAATCGCTGGCGCTCTTCACCTTCAGCGGTCCCGACACGCTGCGCATCTTCCCCGACGCGACGCTCGAGCTAGGCGCCGATGAGCGGGCCGGCTCCGGCCTCGTCTCCCCGAGCGAGTTCGAGGCGCTCGCCGAAGCGGTCGCCCGGGCCGACCTCGAGCCGCTCTCCTCCTGGCCGCCCGGGGCCCAGGGGGGCGTGCTCCTGGCGGTCGGCGGCCGCTCGCTCGGGTTCGCCTGGGGACCCGATCTCGAGCCCCCCGCCGCCCGGCTGGAGCTGCGCCTGCTGCTGGAGCGCCTGCGCGCCGAGGCGCTCGGCGAGGGCAGCGAGAAGGTCGCCCAGCTGGCGACGACCAGCTTCGCGCGCGGGCGCCAGGCACTCGTCGCCGCGCCCACGGCCAGGCTGATCGCCGACCGCGACGGTCTCGAGGCGCTGCTGGCCGGAGAGTTGAGCGGCGAGCCGCTGCTCATCGGCGAGATCGACTTCGCCCGCGAGATGCTCCTGGCCGTCTTCGCCGGCCCGGCGGTGCGCCCCGGCGCGCACGTCGAGATCGGCGCGCAGGTGGCGCGCACGGCGGGCGGGTATCTGCTCGTGCCGGTCACGCTGCACGAGCCGGGGCCCGCCTGCGCCGGTCCGGGCCGGGAGAGCCCGTTCCACATCGTGCGCCTGGCGCGCCTGGACACGCAGATCTACTTCCAATGGGAGCGGCTGGAGACGGCCTGCCCCGGCGGAGATGGTTGGGTTCTGTAGCTCGAGGGGGCGCCTGTGGCCGCGCGGGGTAGGAATCTCAACGCTGACCCCCAGCGGCGAGGATGGCGCGGCCGGAGCAGGCGCCCCCGGTGATGTACGCCCCGCCGCGGGGCTCGAAAACGGACTGGGAGAGTTCCCTGAGAACGGCGTCGCCATGAGCTAGCTTGCATGCTCGGGCGGGGGGGGCTTGCCGGTTCGGACTTGCGTGACGCGCCAGGGTCCCGTGCCCTGGCGCTTCGCGTTCCGGGACCTACGGCTCCGCGTCGAACAGGCCGCGGAGCTGGCAGACGACGCTGCGGCGCCGCGAGCGGTTGTCGAAGTCGCAGAGCACGATCTGCTGCCAGGTGCCGAGCAGCAGCTCCCCTCCGCAGACCGGGACCTCGAGTGCGGGCCCCATGAGCGCCGCGCGGACGTGGGCGAAGCCGTTGCCGTCGCCCCAGCGTGCGTCGTGGGCGTAGGTCTCGCGCTGCGGCGCGAGCCGCTCGATGGCCGCGCGCAGGTCGGCGACGGCGCCCTCCTCGAACTCGATCGTCGTCAGCCCGGCCGTGGAGCCGCCGGCGAAGAGCAGCGCCGAGCCTTCGCGCAGCCGCCGCTCGCGCAGGAGCGCGGCGACGGCCGGCGTCAGGTCCTGGATGTCGGTGAATCCCCGCGTGCGCAGCGCCAGCGTGTGCGTCTCGATGCGCATGGCCCCGTCCCTCCATGGCGCCCGCCTCGTCCGGCGACCGGTCGGGCGCGGCCGGCGGCACCGCCGCCCCGAGCGGCCGGCAGCCTTGACAGCCTCCGCCTCGTTGCCTAGTGTGCCCAGCGTCGATGCCGGAAGCGATCGTAACAGACGCCCCGGCCCCTGTCGCGCCGCCCGAACGCGGCGCCGCCGCGGGCCACCTCGTGCGCCTCGAGAACTTCGAGGGGCCGCTCGATCTGCTCCTCCACCTGACGCAGCAGGACCGGATCGAGATCTGGGAGATCTCGATCGCCCGCATCACCCGCCAATACCTCGACTACCTGGAGCGCATCGAGGCGCTGAACGTCGAGATCGCCGGCGAGTTCCTGGTCATGGCGGCGACGCTCATGCGGCTGAAGTCGCGGCGCCTGGTGCCGCGCCCGACGGCCGGCGATGAGGCGATCGACGAGCCGCAGTCCGAGGAGGAGTTGATCGCCCGCCTCGTCCTCTACCGCACCTTCAAGGAGGCGGCCGCGCACCTGCGCCGGCGCAGCGAGGAGTCGGGCCCGCGCTACCCGCGCGGCGCCCGCGCGGCCCTGCCCGAGGACTTCGAGTTTCCGCTGGCCGAGATCGACCTCTACGCGCTCGCCGAAGCGTGGCGGGCGGCGGAGCGCCTGCGCGAGGAGGGCGAGCGCGCCGTCCACGCGGTGCGTCTCGATGACGTCCGCATGGAGGAGCAGGTCACCTTCCTCCTGGACCGCCTGGAGGCGGCCGGCGGGAGGATCCTCTTCGGCGAGGTCTTCTGCGCCGACGCGCGGCGGCTGGAGATCGCCGTGACGCTGCTCGCCGCGCTCGAGCTGGCGCGCCAGCAGGTGCTCGAGCTCCTCCAGGACGAGCCGTGCGGCGACCTCTGGGTGCTCTCCCGCGTCTTCGGCGAAGCGCGCCCCGGGACCACCCGCGGCGCGACGCGGGCCGAGGCGCGCGAGGCGGACGAGCGCGCGCCAGTCGCGGCGCTGCCGGCGGAGGCCTGAGGTGGCCGAGATCGCGCGCATCGTCGAGGCGCTGCTCTTCGCCGCCGACGCTCCCCTGACGCGGGCGCAGATCGCCGAGGCGATCCCCGAGGCGACCGTGGAGGAGCTGGAGGGGGCGCTCGGCGAGCTGGCCCGCTTCTACGACGACAGCGGACGAGGCTTCTGTCTCGCCGCCGTCGGCGGGGGACACCAGCTGCTGACCCGGCCGGCGCTCTCGCCCTGGGTGGAGCGGCTGCTCGTCGGCCGCCGCCGCCAGCGCCTCTCCCGCGCCGGGCTCGAGGTCCTCGCCGTGATCGCCTACCGGCAGCCGGTGACGCGCGGCGAGATCGAGACGGTGCGTGGCGTCGACTGCGGCGCGAGCCTGCGCACACTGCTCGAGCGCAAGCTGATCGCCGTGCGCGGGCGCGCGCGCGCGGCGGGCCATCCGCTGCTCTACGCGACGACCGATCGCTTCCTCGAGCACTTCGGCATCGCCGACATCTCCGAGCTGCCGAAGCTGGAGGAGTTCGCCGCGCTGGTGGATCGCGAGGCGGCCCGGGCCGAAGTCCGGGAGGCGGGGCAGGGGGAGGCGACCGCGGGGCCCGCCGATGCGCAGGGCGAAGCCGCCCAGGGGCGCGCCGCGGCACCGGAGCTCGCCGAGGACGAGGGACCCGGAGAGCCCCTGGGAGCCGCAGAGGCGGACGCCGACGCGCCCGCCGAGCCCGCGGCGCCGGGGTCAGCGGACGCCGCCGCGCTCGCCGAGCCGGCGGACGCCGGGGCGTTCGTCCGCTCGGGCGGCGGGCCCGCCGGCGCGGGCTCCTGAGGCCGCGGCCGTGTCCGCCGACTCGCGCGCCAGGAAGCCGGCGGCGGGCGGCGAGGCGCCCTCCGGTCCCGGCGGGGAGCCCTCCGGCCGCAGGATCCGCTTGAACCGCTATCTGGCCCTCTGCGGCGCGGCGTCGCGCCGCGGCGCGATGGCGCTCGTCTTCGCCGGCCGCGTGCAGGTCAACGGCGAGACGACCACCGATCCCGGCCTGCTGGTCGAGACGGGCGGGGACCGGGTGACGCTGGACGGGGCGCGCGTGCGTGCCCCCTCGCGCTGGCTCTACTACGCGCTGCACAAGCCGCGCGGCGTGATCGTCACCTCGCGCGACGAGCAGGGGCGGGTCGACATGCGCGCCCTCCTGCGGCGCCTGCCGGCGCACGTCTTCGCCGTCGGGCGGCTGGACCGGGACTCCGAGGGGCTGCTGCTGCTGACCAATCACGGGGAGCTGACCGAGCACCTGCTGCATCCGCGCAACCGGGTCGAGCGGGTCTATCGCGTCAAGGTCATGCCCGCCCCGCGCCCGGGCCAACTCGCCCGGCTCGCCGGCGGCGTGCCGATCGGCGCGGGGCAGGTGAGCGGGCCGGCGGAGGTGCGTCTGAAGCGGGCGCTGGCGCGAAGCGGGCTGCTGACGATCACGATCCGCGAGGGCAAGAAGCGCGAGGTGCGGCGCATGTGCAGCCGCGTCGGCCTGCGGGTCATGCGCCTGCGGCGCATCGCCTTCGCCGGGATCCGCCTGGGCGAGCTGCCGCTCGGCGCGCATCGCCCCCTGACCGCCGAGGAGATCGCGCAGCTGCGCGCGCTGAGCGGGCTCGCGCTCTGATCGCCCGACGCCCGAGGAGCCGACCGCCGTGGGCGACGTGATCACGATCGACGGGCCCGCCGGCGCGGGCAAGACGACGACGGCCAGGGCCGTGGCCGCCGCGCTGGGCTTTGTCTACCTCGACTCGGGCGCGCTCTACCGGGCGATCGCCGTCGCCGCCGGGGCGCGCGGCCTCCTTCCGGAGGAGGGCGCCGTCTGGCAGGCCTTCGTCGACGGCCTGCGCCTCGAGGCGCAGCCGGCGGGAAGCGAGTTCCGCGTGCGCGTAGACGGCGAGGAGGTGACCGAACGGTTGCGCGCGCCGGAGGTGGCCGCGCTCGCCTCGCGCATCGCGACGCTCCCCGAGGTGCGCGCCCTCGTGCGCCGGCTCCTGCGCGGTCTGGCGGCGCAGTCCTCCTGCGTGGCCGAGGGGCGCGACATGGGCACGGCCGTCTTCGCCGACGCGAAGCTGAAGATCTTCCTGGACGCGCCGCTCGCCGAGCGGGCGCGGCGCCGCCAGCTCGAGCTGGCGGCCGCCGGACGCGGCCAGGAGCTCGGCGAGGTGGAGCGCCAGATGGCCGCCCGCGACGAGCGCGACCGCGGCCGCGAGCTCTCGCCGCTGCGTCCGCCCGAGGACGCCGTGCGCATCCAGACCGCGGGGATGACGCCGGCCGAGCAGTCGGCGCTGATCGCCGCCCTCTACCGCGGCGGCGGATGGCCTGCGGGCTCGCGCTTCCATCGCGCGGTGCGCGCCGCCGGCGGGGCGCTCGTGCGCCTCGTCCTGGCACCGCGGGTCGGCGGGCAGGCGCTCGTGCCCCGCGGCCCCTTCATCCTCGCCTCGAACCACCTCTCGTATCTCGATCCGCCGCTGCTCGGCCTGCTCTGTCCCGCGCCGGTCGCCTTCCTGGCCAAGCGGGAGCTGTTCCGCGTCCCCGGCTTCAGCCACCTGATCCGCGCCCTCTACGCCATCCCGCTGCGCCGCGGGGGCTACGACAAGCAGGCCCTCGAGGCGGCGCTGGAGAGCCTGCGCCGCGGGATCCCGGTCACGGTCTTCCCCGAGGGGACGCGAGTGCGCGAGGGCGAGCGCTCGCGTCCGCGCCGCGGCGCGGCGGCGCTGGCCCGGCTGGCGCAAGTGCCCGTCGTGCCCGCGCGCCTGGAGGGGAGCGACCGGCCGCTGCGCTCGCTGCTGCGCCGCGAGCCGATCCGGCTGCGCTTCGGGCCCCCGCTGCCGCCGCCCGATCCGTCCGGCGCCGCCGGGGACGGCGCCTACCTGGAGGCGTTGATGGCCGCCATCGCGGCGCTCCGCCAGGCCTCGGATGCGCGGGCGCCGGCCCCGCGGAGCCCGGATGCGAGGGCGCTGGACCCGCGGGCGCCGGATGCGCGCGCGCCGGCCCCCGGGGCGCCCGACTCGGGCCCCGGCCCGACCGGGGGACGCTGAACCGAGGCTGCGCCTGTCCCCTGGCCCCCCTGCGCGCCGCCGAGGCTTGAAATCGGGCCTCCGATGGGTATAATCATCCATTTGCGGTCGCGTCGCCCGGCGCGGGATTCCGGGTGGGTGAAACGGTGCGGAACCGAGGAGGACGAACCAACCATGACGGACGAGAAGTGGTCTTCGGGCGAGGAACCGGCGGCGGCCGGCGCGGGATTCGGCCCGGCCGGGCCGGCCGAGGCGGCGAGCGGGGGTGAAGGGGCCCCCGGGTCTGATGCGGGCACGGGGCTGCGGTCCCCCGAGCAGCCGGTGGCGGGCGGCGGGATGCCCGCTCCCGAGCAGGGGTCGACCGGCGCCGTGACGCGCCCCTCGCCCCGGGCGGAGGGCGCCAGCGTGCTCGAGGCGGATTCCGAAGGGGACGAGGACGCTCCCGCGCCGTCGGGCGCCAAGGGCGAGCGCGGCGCCACGCTGCGCATCGTCAACCGCGACGTCGAGGACCCCGCGGCGGCCCCCGAGCTGCAGGAGATGGTCGGCATGTACCTCGACTCGCTCAAGCACCTCGAGGAGGGCGAGGTCCTCAAGGGGCGCGTGCTGCGGGTCGACGAGAAGGACGTCCTCGTCGACATCGGCTTCAAGAGCGAGGGCATCATCCCCATCGCCGAGTTCGCCGAGTCCGACAGCATCAAGGTGGGCGACGAGATCGACGTCTTCCTCGAGCGCATCGAGGACGATCAGGGGCTGGTCGTCCTCTCGAAGCAGCGCGCCGACTTCGTCAAGGTCTGGGACCGGGTCAAGGACGCCGCCGAGCGGGGCGAGGTCGTCGAGGGGCGCCTGGTCAAGAAGATCAAGGGCGGCGTCGTCGTCGACCTCTTCGGCGTCGAGGCCTTCCTGCCGGGTTCGCAGATCGCGCTGCGCCAGCCGCAGAGCATCGACAGCCTGATGACCCAGACGCTGCGCTTCAAGATCATCAAGCTCAACAAGAGGCGGCGCAACATCGTCGTCTCGCGCCGCCTGGTGCTGGAGGAGGAGCGCGAGAAGGCCAAGGCGAGCATCCTGCAGGAGCTGGGCGTCGGCCAGGTGCGCGGCGGCTACGTCAAGAACATCACCGACTTCGGCGCCTTCATCGACCTCGGGGGCATCGACGGCCTGCTGCACATCACCGACATGTCCTGGGGCCGCATCCGCCATCCGTCGGAGGTCGTCAGCGTCGGCGACAAGCTGCAGGTCAAGGTGCTCTCCTTCGATCCCGAGCGCGAGCGCATCAGCCTGGGCATCAAGCAGCTCAGCGACTACCCCTGGGAGCACGTCGCCGACCGCTACCCGGTAGGGTCGCGCATCTCCGGCCGCGTGGTCAGCATCACCGAGTATGGCGCCTTCGTGGAGCTGGAGAAGGGGGTCGAGGGGCTGATCCACATCTCGGAGATGTCCTGGACGAAGCATGTCCGCCACCCGTCGAAGATCCTCAAGGAGGGCCAGGAAGTCGAGTGCATGGTGCTGAAGGTCGACAAGGAGAAGGAGCGCATCTCGCTCGGCCTCAAGCAGGTCGAGCCCGACCCCTGGCTGACGCTCGACGAGCGCTACCCGGTCAACTCGATCGTCAGCGGCAAGGTGCGCAACCTGACCAACTTCGGTTCCTTCGTCGAGCTGGAGGACGGCATCGACGGGCTGGTGCACATCTCGGACATGTCCTGGACGCGCCGCATCGGCCACCCGAGCGAGTTGCTCAAGAAGGGCGACTCGGTGACCGTGCGCGTGCTGTCGCTGGACAAGGTGAACCGGCGCGTCAGCCTCGGGCTGAAGCAGGTCCAGGACGATCCCTGGCCGAAGCTGATGGACACCTATCCGGCCAACGCCACGGTGCGCGGCACGATCGCCAAGGTCATCGACCGGGGCGCGGTCGTCATCCTCGAGCAGGACGTCGAGGGTTTCGTGCCGACCGGCCAGCTCGGCCTGGACGACGTGACCGACGCCCGCCGCTGCTTCCGCGAGGGCGACGCGCTGGACATGAAGATCACGCGGGTCGACCCGGCCAACCGCCGGATCCTGCTCAGCGTGAAGGCCTGGCTGGCGGAGCAGGACGAGCAGGTCGTGCGCGACTTCGTCGAGATGCACAAGGCGCGCGAGGCCGAGTCGGGGCCGCTGCCGGAGGCTTCGGAGGAAGGCGCCAAGGGGATCGACCTACCCGAGGACGAGGCGCCCGCCGGGGACGCCGAGACGGGCGCGGCGCCGGCCGGCATGGAGGATGCCCCGGCGGCGCGGGCGAAGGTCCCGGAGGGCCCGGCGGAGGAGGCCGCGGCGGGGCCGCGGCCAGCGGAGGCGGCCGTGGCCGAGCCGGATGAGCCGGCGGCGAGTTCGGAGGCGGACATGACCGCCGGCGGGTCCGAGCAGGCGGCGTCCTCGACTGAGCCTCCGGAG
Organism: Candidatus Eiseniibacteriota bacterium; assembly: GCA_016867695.1. Classification (GTDB taxonomy): domain Bacteria; phylum Eisenbacteria; class RBG-16-71-46; order CAIMUX01; family WJJG01; genus VGIY01. The sequence goes on from VGIY01000026.1 coordinate 14,359, forward strand.
GCGGACCGGCCCACGGCCTAGACGAAGGCGGCCCGGGGGAGCGCTGGGCTTCCCGGGACGCCGGGCGCGAACGAGCGGCGGGAGGCGCGGCGCGGCCGCCCTCCCGCTTCGCTTTGCCCCGCCCGGGATGCGGGCCGCCGCGTCCGACTACGCGCAGGGTCGCCCCGGCGGCGAGTCGCTGCGCCGCCGCGTCCGACTACGCGCAGGGTCGCCCCGGCGGCGAGTCGCTGCGCCGCCGCGTCCGACTACGCGCAGGGTCGCCCCGGCGGCGAGTCGCTGCGCCGCCGCGCCCGACCGCGCAGGCTCGCCCCGGCGGCGCGAGGGCGCGGGCCCCGGAGCGGCGCTCGTTGCATTCGCTCACCCGCGCCCCTAGAATGCGCAGCGTTTGCGGGATCGGGCATCCGGCGACGGAGGCTGGCCATGTGGTACCTGCGGCTCTTCGTGCTCCTGGGGCTCAACGCCGTCGTCATCCTCTTCGCGCTGGCCAACGTCAACGAGACGGTCGCCGTCCGCTGGCTGGATCCGCAGTCGGCGGGCACGCGCATGAACCTGACCGTGGCGCTGCTGCTCGCCTACCTGCTCGGCTTCCTGACCTTCTTCCTCATCTCGGCGCTGCGCGAGCTGCGGCTGCGGCGGCGCCACAACCAGCTCCAGCGCCAGTTCGAGGCGCTGCGCGAGGAGCTCAACCGCCTGCGCACGGCTCCGCTCGACGGCCTGCTCGAGCCGCCGGCGCCGGAGGCGGAGGCCGAGAGCGAGGCGCCGCGTGGGTAGCGTCGTCCTCATCGTCCTGCTCGTGCTTCTGGCCGCGGCGGTGGTCGCGCTCCCGGTCTGGCGCACGCGCCGGCGCAAGGCGGTCGGTCTGCTGACGCGCTACCAGACGATCGCCGGCGCGCTGCTCGACGAGGACTGGAAGCGGGCGGGCGACGAATTGAAGGAGATCATCCGCGCCGACACCGAGGACCTGGGCGCCTACCTGCGCCTGGCGCGGCTGCTGCAGCGGCAGGGGGACCGCGAGCGCGCGATCCTGGTGCGCCGCAGCCTGCTGGCGCGCGACCTGCGGGATCGCGAGGCCAAGATCGAGATCCACGGCGGGCTGCTGGAAGACCTCCTGCGCCTGAAGCGCTTCGAGGAGGCGGCGCGCGTGGCCGAGGAGTTGCGCCACCTCGAGCGGCGCAGCGCGCGCCTGGCGCGCGCCGAGCTCGAGATCGCCCTCGAGCTGGAGCAGCCGGAGGAGGCGCAGCGGGCGCTCGACCGCCTGCGGCGCACCGACGAGGACGCCTACCGGCGCGAGGCCCCCCGGGCGCGCACGGCGCTCGCCTCGCTGGCGCTCAAGCGCGGCGACCGGCGTGAGGCGGAGCGGCTGCTCCATGAGGCGCTCAAGGTCGACGGCGACTGGCTGGCGGCGCTGCTGCTGCTCG
>VGIY01000027.1 GCA_016867695.1 Candidatus Eiseniibacteriota bacterium
GTCCGCTTCGGTCCCTTCCTGCCGAGCCGCCGGGCGTGGGCGCGGGCGCGCTGCCGGTTCGTCGGCTACGTCCTGGACTTCGACCCGACGCGCCGCGCGGATGTCTCGGCTGCGCGCCGCGAGCTCGGCTACGGGCCGGGTCCGCTCGTCGTCTGCGCCGTCGGGGGCACGGCCATCGGGCGCGAGCTGCTCGAACTCTGCGGCGCCGCCTTCCCGATCCTGCAACGCGCGATGCCCGAGGTGCAGATGATTCTCGTGGGCGGACCGCGCCTCGACCGCTCCGGTCTGCGGGTCCCGCCGGGCGTGAGCGTCGTCGGCTACGTGCCGGCGCTCCACCGCCATCTGGCGGCCTGCGACCTGGCGGTGGTTCAGGGGGGCGGCACGGTGACGCTCGAGCTGACGGCGCTGCGGCGGCCCTTCATCTTCTTCCCGATCGAGGGCCACTGCGAGCAGGAGGTCCACGTGGCGGGCCGCCTGGCGCGCCACCGCGCCGGGATCGGGCTGCGCCAGAGCGCGACCGACCCGGCGGGTCTCGCCGAGGTCATGCGCGACGCCCTGGCCTCCCCGGCGCAGTGGGGGGCGATCCCGGTCCAGGGAGCGCGGCTGGCGGCTGAGGCGATACGCGGGTTGCTTTAGAGCGGCGTCCGAGAGACAGTGCTATCGACCTCCACGGGTCGCGGGATCGCGCACGACGACGAAGCGCCACTCCTGGACGTTGCGCGCCGAGGGGGCGAGCCTCAGGACGAGCCTCAGGCCCCCGCCTCCCCCCGGGCCTGCCCCTTCACCGCAACGTGGATCGCCGCCACGCCGCCCAGCAGCGAGATCACCCGCATCCGCGCGAAGCCCGCCTCGGCGAGGAGCGCGGAGAGTTCCCCGGCTCCGTAGAAGCGGGGGATCGTGTGGGCGAGGTATCGGTATCCACTGCGCGAGCCCGAGACGAGCCGCCCGACGGGGCGCACGCTGGCGGCCACATAGAGATGAACCAGCCGGCGCCAGAGGCGGCAGGTCGGCTGGCTCGTCTCGAGATGGACGAACGCGCCCCCGGGAGCGAGCAGGCGGTGGATCTCGCCGAACGCCGCGAGCAGCGCGGCGCGATGCGTATGGACGTTTCGCGCGGCGAAGCCCATGAGGACGAGATCCATGCTGCCCGCGCGGAAGGGGAGCGACTGCGCCGCGGCGATCGCGAGCGACGCTCCGGCTAGCTGCGGCTTGCGCCTCGCCTCCGCCAGCATGGCGGGGCTGAGATCGGCGCAGACGATCCGCGGCGGCGCCAGGCCCCGGCGCAGGCAGGCGTCGCCGAGTGCCGCGCCCATCTCGCCCGTCCCGGCGCAGACGTCGAGACAGCGCGCGCGGTCATGTCCGGCGGGCGCCGCGGCCGCGCGGGCGAGCTCCCCCGCGGCCAGCGCGGCCGCGCGCTGGCGCCAGCGGGCGTCGAGCCCGAGCGTGAGCAGGCGGTTGACCAGCTCGTAGGTCGCCGCGACCTCGCGGTAGAGCGACCGCAGTCCCGCGCGGTCGGGCTGCACGGCTGCGTCCACGGGGCGCGGCCCGCTAGAGCAGGATCATGCGGCGCGTCTCCACCTGCGCGCCGGCCGCCAGGCGGTAGTAGTAGACGCCCGCCTCGACACGCCGCCCGCGCTGGTCGTCACGGCTCCAGTGCACCTCGAAGTGCCCCGCCTCCCGGGGCTCGTCGAGCAGCGTGCGCACCAGCCGCCCCTGCAGGTCGTAGAGCTGCAGGCGAACGCGCGCCGCTTCGCCGACCGTGAAGCGGATGGCCGTGCGATCGGCGACCGGGTTGGGGAAGTTGCCGTGCATGGCCGTGGCCGCGGCGGGCAGGTCCGCCACCCGCGCCTGGCCCAGGATGTCCGCCAGGGCGGCGATGAAGGCCTGCATCTCGGCCATCGTGCCGGTCGAGACGCGCAGGTGCCGGGGCATGCCCCAGCCGGTGCGCACCAGGATCCCGCGCTGGGCGAGCTGGTTGGCGACCGGTCCCGCAGGTTGCCCGACATCGACCATGAAGAAGCTCGTCTCCGAGGGTATGGCCTCGAGCGAGAGCGCGTCGAGCTGCGCGAAGCAGTAGGCCTTGGTCGCGTCGGCCAGCGCGACCGTGTCGGCGGCGTGCTGGGCGTCGCCCAGCGCGGCGATGCCCCCGGCGATCCCGGCCCGCGTGACCGTGCCCCAGGTCTGCAGCGGCGCCAGGGCGTTGACCAGATCGCCCGCCCCGACCAGGTAGCCGATGCGCATGCCGGCCAGCCCGAAGACCTTGGAGAAGGTGCGGATGACGATGGCGCGCTTGCCCTGGCGAACGAGTTCCATGGCCGAGGCGTAGCCCTCGTCGTGGACGTACTCGTGATAGGCCTCATCGACGATGAGCGCGACGTGCGCGGGAAGCGCCTCGGCGAAACCAGCCAGCGCCGCCGCGGAGAGGACCGTCCCGGTCGGGTTGTTGGGGTTGGTGATGCAGACGGCGGTCGTCTGCGCGTCGATGAGCTGGGCGACGCGGCCGAGGTCGACACGATGGTCGTCGTCGAGGGAAGCGCTGCGCACCTCGGCGCCGTAGAGGGCGGCGTCGCCCGGGAACTGGCTGTAGGAAGGGTAGGGGCAGACGACGTTGCACCCCGGCGTGACCAGGCCCCGGGCGCACAGGTTGAGCATCTCGGTGCCGCCGGAGCCGGCCAGGACTCGCTGGGCGGCCACGCCGTGCAGCGCGGCGACCTGCTGGCGCAGCGACTCGGCGTACCAGTCGCCGTAGCGGTGCCCGAGGTTCAGGCTCTCGCCCATGGCGGCGAGGGCGAGCGGGGAGGGGCCGAGCGGGTTCTCGTTGTAGCAGAGGCGCCCCACGTAGTCCTCGCGCAACCGGCGGGCGATCGGGGCCGCGGCCCGGGCGCTGCTCCCCGGCCAGAGGGCCAGCGCGGCCGAGCCGGCGGCGGCGCCGAAGAAGCCGCGGCGGGAGATCCGGGCAGCATTCGGGCTGGCATCGGAGCCGGGCATGGCTCTTCCTCCTTCCTTCCGGCGGCTGCCGGGGTGGGGGCGGGCGGCGAATCGACTCGCGCCCATTCTACATCAGAAGCGCCGGCCGTGCACGACGGGCCTTCCCCGCCGCGACCGGCGCCGCACCCGCGGCAGATCTCTCCGGCCGTGTGCGACGGGCCGGCGCCGCCGCCCGCGGCAGAGCGCGCCGGCCGTGCACGACAGGCCTGCGGGCGGCGCCCGACGCCCTCCGCGCCCACGGCCCGGGGCTGGCCGCCCTGCCAAGCCGGAGGCCCCGGTTGACGGGCCCGGCGCCGGACGCATAGCTTGTGCTCGGCGATGGACGAAAGCTGCCCGGCCCGTCGGCCGGGCGCGCGGAACCGGTCGGGAGCAAGGGGTTACTTGACGGGAAGCCCCGGTTCTCCGAGACGGCCCTTCCCCGGCGGCGAGCCGCTCGGGCCGGCGGCGTGGGCGATGAAGCGAGGAGGCGATCGATGAAGCTTGGATTGAGGCGGCGCGACGAGCGGCGGGTCCCCCGGAGGGCGTGGCTGCGAGTCGCAGCGCTCGGGCTCCTGCTCTGCGCGGCGCGATCGGCGCCGGCGGTCGAGCCGGCCGACAGCCTGCGCCAGGGCCAGTACCTCGTCGACCGGGCGACCGGCGAGATCGATCGGCGCCTCGCCCTCGTCCCGCCCGCCGCCGACCGCGCCACGCTCTACGAGGCGATCCGCGACCTGCTGGCCTGGGAGCAGGACTATGCGCTCAATCGGATCGCGCCCGCGTATGCGCTCGACGGACCGCACGGGCTGCTCGTCCGCGACGGCATCGCCGACACGATCGCCACCCGGCTGCACGATCCCCTGGGAACCTACGCCGAGCGCGAGACGCGGGAGCTGCTCACGCCCGGGCGCCAGGCCTTCGAGCTGGGGGCCGCCGGCATGCCGATGCCTCCCGGCCGCTTCCTCGGGTTCCATCTCGTCCACCTGGCCGGGCTCTACGGCGCGCAGTGCGACTCGATCGCCGCCGTCGTCGAGCGCACGGGAAAAGGGGACCTGGAGGGGATGCAGGACGGCTACCTGCGCCACCTGCGCGATCTCGCCCACCTCTACGCGCAGGCCCACGCGACATCGAGCGACAAGTACCTCTGCCGCATCTCCCAGGAGGACTGGATCGGGGAGCGGCTGGCCTGTCCGGAGTGCGGGCGCCGAGGCATGCGCCTGGCCGATCAGCGCATGGCCCTGCGCGAGGACATGACCGGCACCTGCGGTGAGCTCCTCTACAGTCAGAGCGACGACCAGGCGACCCGGGTGGCCAAGATCCTCTGCCGCCGCTGGGGGCATATCTTCGACGCGCGCTGCCGGCAGGAGGGTTGCGGCGGCTCCTACGAGTTCTCCGTGCCGCTGCCCTACTACCGGCGCATGCAGCTCGAGATCCTCCTCGGCGAACTGGAAGAGCCGGACATCGAGGAGCTGATCCGCAGATTCTAGATGCGGGGCGCCGGCACGCACGGCCTCCCGCGAACGACAAGAGGGTGGCGGATCAGGGAGATCCGCCACCCTCTCGGTCGCGAAACGCGGAGCGTCGTCGTTCGCCTAGCGGCGCTTCTTGGCCTTGGCCTGAACGGGGTGGATCGTGTCCTTCAACGTCTTGGCGACGGTGAACTTCACCACCTTCTTCGCCGGGATCGGGATCTGCTCGCCCGTCTGCGGATTGCGGCCCATGCGCGCCTTCCGCCTGAGGACCTTGAACTTGCCCAGACCGGTCAACGGCACCTCGCCGCCCTTCTTGATCTCGCGGGTGACGAGTGTGGTCAGCGCCTCGAGGAACAGCTTGCTCTGCTTCTTCTCCATCATCGTCTGCTTGGCCAGCGTTTGGATCAGTTCGGTCTTGGTCATGGCGGCTCCCCTCCTTCATGCCTCGGGACAGTGGTTCATGGCTTCGAAAGAACGAAGCCTGGATAGCAGCGGATTCCAACCGGGGCAAGAAAAAAACGCCGCCGATGCCGGGAAACCCGCTTCCGGCGCCGGTCCGGCGAGGGCCTCCCTCCGTCCGGCGCCGTTGACGGCTCGAAAAAGGCTCTGCTAGCATGCCGCCTGGTCGTGCGGCAGCGGCCGCCTGGGAGAGGAGACCCTCGATGAAGCCTTCCCGTTTCGGGCGGTGGATGCGCGCGGCGGCGCGTCCGGCGCTCCTCGCCTGGCTCGTCCTCGCGGCGGCGGCAGCCCGACCGGTGCCGGCCGAGGAGTTGACTCGGGACCTGCAGTTCCCCGGCCTCGAGATCGAGCGCGACGCCTCGGGAACGACGAGCCTCCTCAGCCTGCCGGGGGCGCGGATCGACGTCCCCTTCGGCGAACCGATGGTGCCCTCCATCGATCTCGTCCTGGAGCTGCCGGAGGGACGCCGGGCGGTCGGGGCGAGGCTGCAACTGATTGCTCAGGAGTGGATTGAGCTGCCTCTTGCGGTCGGGACCTACGCCGGCGAGGAGGCGATCGACATCGTCCCGGTCGACCCTCCGGCGCATCCTCCGGTCCCCTACGCGGAGGACGGGCACTTCCCGCCGCGCTGGGTGGATCTGGTCTCGACCGTGGAGCTGACCGACGGATCGCGCCACGCGGTCCTGCGCGTCCACCCGCTGCGGCTCTGGCCAGTGGCGCGGCGGCTCCTCTGGGTGACCGACGCGCGCCTCGTCGTCGAGCTCGCCGCGGACGGGGCGGAGGGCCCCGGCCCGGCGCGCAAGCGGCCGTCCCTGGCGTCGGGCGCGCCGGCGACCGCCGGCCGGCTCCTCCTGGCCGAGCCGGGCCTGGCCTTCCGGGAGACCCCCTCGATCGAGGGCAGCCCCGTCGAGTACGCGATCATCAGTCCCTCGAGCCCGCAGATGGTCGCCGCCTGGCAGGAGCTGGCCGACTGGAAGACCGCCACCGGGCATCCGGCGCAGGTCTTCACGGTCGACTGGATCGAGCGGAACTACCCCAACGGAGCGGACCGCGCCGAGCGCATCCGCCTCTTCCTGCAGGACGCCTACGCCCACTGGGGACTGCGCTGGGCGCTCCTGGGCGGGGACGTCGAGGACATCCCCGTGCGCTACGCGCTCTCGATGGCCTACGGGGGGACGAACGGCACGCTGATCGCCACCGACTACTACTACGCCTGCCTGGAGGGCAACTGGGACGCCGACGGCGACGGCGTCTTCGGCGAGGGGGACGACCGGGCGGTCCACGGCGGCCAGCACCTGGACTACGCCGACACGACCCCCGAGATCCACGTCGGGCGGGTCAGCGCCAAGACGCCCGCCGAGGTGCGCGCCTATCTGGAGAAGTACTTCGTCCACGAGCGCACGCCGTCCGCGGACGGCTACCTCGACCGCTACCTGCTGCTGGGCGAAGTCCTCTTCCACGCCCAGTGGTCGCTGACCGGCCTCGGCTCGCGCTCCGACTGCCACGCCGAGGAGTGCATGGCGGACTACTGCCGGCGGATCGACAGCCAGCGCGTCTGCGCGACGATGGACGGCGCGAGCGACTGCTTCATGATCGAGGCCATCCTGGCCGACAGCCTCTCGCTGCCGCTCGACCGCACGCTGCTGCTCGAGCGGGCCGCCTACTGGGCGGAGAGGAAGCCGGAGCTGCAGCCCCCGCCGATCGTGGAGACGAGCGCGGAGGTGATCGCCCAGATCAACGCCGGCCACGGCTTCGTGCACCACGTCGGCCACGGCGACCGCGACCGCTGGGCGGTCGGCGCGGGGCGGCTGTTGATCGCCGACCTGGCCGCGCTGATCAATGGCGCCGCCGGGCACTTCTTCTGGGCTCACGCCTCGAACTGCTACTCGGCCGCCGTCGACTACGACTGCATCGGCGAGCGCATGGTGCTGCTGCCGGGCCACGGCGCGGTCGGCTACATGGGCTGCTCCAACGCCGAATTCCCGGGCACGGCCACGAAGTTCGTCCGCGACTACTATCGCTTCGGCTACGGGGCCGACGGGCGGACGATCGGCGACGGCTTCTACGGCGCCCAGGGGGCGCACGCGCTCACCGGCACCTTCGCCAACGCGGAGTTCGGCTACACGCGCTTCCTGCTCTACAGCCAGATCCTGATCGGCGAGCCCGGCATGGTCCTCTGGCGAGGGACGCCGGCGAATCTGGACGTCGAACTGGTCGGGCATCCGCAGTGGACGGTGCCGCTGGGCAGCGGGCCGCTGACCGTCGCCGTCACCAGCGGCGGCTCGCCCGTGGCGGGCGCGCGCGTCTGCGTGCACAAGCCGGGCGAGGCCTACGCGGTGGGGGTGACCGACGCGACCGGGAGGATCGCGCTGCCGTTCGCTCCGCGGGCGCTAGGCTACTTCTCGGTCGGCGCCAGCGCCGGGGGGTTCAGGCCCGTACTGGTCGACGGCGACGGGGCCGAGGTGGTCGGCCCGATGGCGGGAGCCGTGCTGCGCGTCGAGGGCCTCACGGTCGTCGACGACGGCTCGGGCGGCAGCGACGGCGACGGCAACGGCGCGATCGAGGCGGGCGAAGAGATCGTCCTCTCGCTATCCCTGGCCAACCTGGGCAGCGCCGCGGCCGCCGGCGTGTCGGCGAAGCTGCGACCAGGGAGCGAAATCCCAGACGGCACGCTGGCGCTCGTCGACTCGACGGCGAGCTTCACCGCCGTGCCCGCGGGAGGCGCGCCCGTGACGGTGGCCGACGCCTTCCGGCTCTCCTTCCCGGTGCGTCCCCCGGCGCAGACCTTCGGCGAGGCCGATTCGCGGCGGCTGCCGATGCGCGTGGTCGTCACCCACGGGGCTGCCGAGTTCGAGGCTCCGCTGTCGCTGGAGCTGCGGCGCCCGCGGATCGAGGTCGCGCCCAACGTGCTCGTCGACCCCGCCGGGCCGGCCGCCGATCTCTGGCTGGGGCTGGACAACCTGGGCAAGGGCTCGGCCAGCAGGCTGACCGCCCGGCTGACCTCGCTCCAGCCGGGAGCGATCACCGTCGAGGGGGGCGCGAGCGCCGCGATGGCCGTGCGCGACATCGCCCCCGGCGACACGGCGCTCGCCGGGCCCTTCCGCCTGAGCGTCTCCAATCCGCTCGGCCGGCTCCGGCTCGAGGTGACGACCAGCCTGGGCGGGACCGACACGCTGCACACGCGCGAGCTGGACTTGAGCGGGCCCGCCGCCCCGGAACCGCTCGCGCTGATCGGCCTGCCGCAGGCCATCCGCGCCTCCTGGGAGGAGCCGTCGGACCCGGGCGGCGACGCGATCCTCGGCTATAGAGTCTACCGCGCCCCGGCCGGGTCGGGAGAGTTCGAGGAGGCCTTCCCGGGCCTTCTCGTCGGACACCGCTTCTTCGAGGAGAGCGGACTGGCCGAGATGGCTCGCTACACCTACTACGTGAGGGCCGTCGACGCGGGGGGCAACCTCGGCACCGCTTCGGGCCCAGTCTCCGCCTACACCTCCCCGGGGGTGAGCGCCGGATGGCCGAACCAGGTGGAGGTGGCCACCGAGGCCTCGCCGATGATCTGCGAGCTCGACGGCTGGGCCGGCCCCGCCTGGGGGCGGGAGGTCGTCTTCGGCGCCGAGACGCTCTACGCCTTCCACTCCGATGGCAGCGAGGTGATCGACGGGGACTTCCTCGAGCGCACGCGCGGGCCGTTCACCGCCCCCGGGTACGGCCACGTCGGCCAGGGTTTCTGGGGACGGGCGGCCTGCGGCGACCTGGACGGCGACGGCGAGAAGGAGATCGTCGCCGCCGCCTTCAACAGGACCAACGAGGCCGGCCTGCCGGACGCGCGCGGCGAGATCGTCTGCTGGGGCCCTTGGGGGCGAGCTCCCAAGTGGGTCTACACGATGCCCCGTTGCGTCGCCTGGACGACGCCCGTGCTCTACGACCTGGACGAGGACGGCACGCTGGAGACGATCTTCCTCGCCGGGCCCAGCGGCCAGGCGGGCGTCTACATCCTCGATCACAACGGACGGCCCTGGGGCGACACCAACCCGGCCACGGGGCTGCTGCGCAGCCTGGGGGGGCACAACCTCTACCAGCGGCCGGCGATCGGCGACGTAGACGGCGACGGCCAGCCCGACATCGTCGTCGCCTCGCGCACCAGCGACCCGGCGCTGGGGGCGCTGCACGTGCTGCGCCCGAACGGCAACTACGTCATCGGCTTCAGCGGCCAGGGCTCCGGGCTGCTCTTCTCCGCGGTGCCCACCTATCCGCTGGCCAATCAGTCGACGACCGGGTCGGCGACGCTCGGCAACGTCGACGGCGTGCCCGGCGACGAGATCTTCGTCGTCACGCCCGACCGCCTCTGGTGCTTCAAGCGCAACGGGCTCGTGCTCTGGAAGCTCGACTTCACCAGCCGGTTCACCGCGACCTATCAGATCTTCCCCGAGCCGGCGCTCGGCGACGTCAACCGCGACAACCTGATCGACGTCGCCCTGGTGGACGCCTCAGCCAAGCTGCACCTGCTGCGCGGCTCCTCCGGGCAGGCGATTCCCCCCTTCCCGATCCAGCTCGAGACGGGCGTCTACTACGGCTCCTGCATTCTGGCCAACGTCGACGAGGGCCCCGAGCCGGAGATCGTCTTCGGCGACAACAAGCAGCGTATCCACGCCTACACCTTCCGCGGCGAGATCGCCCGCGGCTTCCCGATCCACTTCGGGGGCAAGCTCATGCACCAGTCGCTGGCCGCCTGGGACATCGACGAGGACGGCTTCCAGAACCTCGTCGTCCAGGCCAACCAGTCGACGAGGCTGTCGGTCTACGATCTCTCGAGCTCGCCCTTCCCGCAGGATCCGGTCGAACAGGCGAAGCAGAATCCCTGGCCGATGCGCAGCCGCGACCCGCGCAACACGGGGCGCTACACGAACGAGCCCCCGGTGGCGGTGCGCCTCCAGGCCGAGGCCCCCGTGCTTGCCGAGGACGGAGGCGTGTTCCTGGCCTGGTCGACGGCCGAGGCGGTCCAGCTCTTCCGCATCCGCCGCTCGGCCTCGGCCGAGGACGAGGCGCTGCTGGTTGGGGAGGTGCCCGGACGAGCGGGAGGGGCGTCGGAGCGCTATACTTTCACTGATCGGCCGCCGGCGGCCGGGCGTTACGTCTACCGGATCAATCCGGTCAACCTGGCCGGCGAGGAGGAGCCGGGGCCGCTGGTGGCGGTCCTCGTGGGCCCGCCCGCGGCGGCGCGCTTCGGCATCCAGCGGGTTTCGCCCGATCCGTTGACGCGGGGCCGGGAGGCGACGATCGCCTTCGGCCTGCCCGACGCCGGGACGGGATCGCGGGAAGTGCGGCTCGAGGTCTTCGATCTGCAGGGCCGCCGCGTGGCCGCCCTCGTGCAGGGGGAGCGGGCGCCGGGGACCCACTTCGTCGTCTGGGACGGCAGGGACGACGGCGGCCGCCCCGTGACGACGGGACTCTACCTGCTCCGGCTGCAGGCGGGGGGCCAGGCCGGGGCGCGGAGGCTGCTGGTCGTGCGCTGACCGGGGCCGCGGCGACGCCGGCCGGTCTCGGGGGCGCGGGGGTGGAAAGGGGTTGCGGGACGCCGGCGCTTCGGATAGATTGGCATGTCGCCCAATGATTACAGGGGAGTCGTCCAGGGGTAGGACACATGACTCTGGATCATGGAACCGGGGTTCGAATCCCTGCTCCCCTGCAGCGGCCGGCGTCGCGGGCGCGGGTCCGGGGGCTTGCCGTACAGCGAGCGGGGCCATCGTCTAGGGGTTAGGACAGGTGGTTCTCAGCCATCAAACCGGGGTTCGAATCCCCGTGGCCCTGCCAAGTCAACGCACGGCGGGGGGAGCGGCGGACGGCTCTCCCCGCCTTCGTACCGCGACCGCGGCCCGTCGCCGGGACGGGCGGTGAGGACGACATGGCCAAGCAGAAGCCCGGAGTGAAGCGTTTCGCCGGGCGATGGGTCCGTGAAGGCGAGCAGCACCGGGACCGGAGGCGCCTGCTCCGGGCGGTGCTGGGCCGCTTCTGGTACCTGCTCGTGCCCTTCCTCGGGATCATGTGCGCCAACGACACCCACGTCCGGCCCGACCTCGAGGACATGAAGAACGCCCGCAACCTCGAGCTCAAGGACGTCCTCGACCGCAAGGACGACTTGCGCGCCCAGACGGCGGCCGTCTACGGCGAGGTAGTCGGCGTTCAGGACATGGTCGACACGCTCTACGCTCCCCGCATCGAGATGTTCGCGGCGATCCGCGACAGCCTGGGCGAGACTCGCGCGGTCTACGATGAGACCCTGCCCGAGACGCGGGCGCGCATCGACTCGCTGGAGGCGGTCTCCGGCGAACTCCTCGCCGAGGTCGACCACGCCTCGTCCACCTATCGGCGCCGATCGGCCACGCTCGACAGCCTCGTCGCCTGGCAGGCGGCGCTGGACGACTCGATCGTCGCTCTCGACGAGCAGATCGCCATGCGCACCGACCACCTCTACCGCCTGCGCCACCCCCGGGAGTACCAGCGCAAGGATGCGCTCTTCATCGGGACGGGCGAATACCCGCGGCGCGACGAGAACCCGTCGCGCGAGAGGGGGCAGTAGGCCATGGCCCGGGGATTCCGCTTCAACCCCTCGCTGCGCATGCCGATCATCGACATCGTCGTCGCCCTGCTGCTGGTCGTCGCCTCCGGCTACTTCTGGTTCCAGAACCAGGGACGGGCGCGTCTGGCCGCCGGCCGGGAGAGCTGGCGCGAGGCGCAGTTGAACAACCACGAGGAGATCCGCCGGGGCCTTGCCGATCTCGAGCAGGCCCGCCGCGAACTCGCCCAGGCCAAGGCGGATCGGGACGCGAAGGCCGAGGAGGCCCGCTGGCTCGAGGAGCAGTGCCACGTCGAGCAGCAGCGCATCGCCGAGGGCCAGCAGCTCGACCAGGAGTTCACCGATCGGCTGCTCGACCTGCGGATGCACATCACGCGCCTGCGCGAGCAACGCGGGGCGCTGAACAGCGACGTCTTCCAGGCCGAGGCGCGGATCCGCGAGCACCGGAGCCGCAACGCCGATCTCGAGGCGCAGGCGCTCGAGCGCGTGCGCGAAGTCGAGCGCATCGGGCAGTGGATCGCCGAAGCCCAAGCCGAGCTGCGCGAGAACCCGGTCAGCCGCTTCCCCGAGCGCAGTTCCCTCTCCTCGGTGGTCGAGTTCGCCGGCATCGGCGACGATCCCGAGGAGCGCTTCGTGTTCAGCCTGGCCCGCGGGTTCACCCGGATCGGCGCGCTGGACGTGGGGCTTCTCGGCTCGCTGGGCCTGAGCGGGGGAGGCGACAGCTCGCTCAAGGAGGGCGGCGTCTTCGCCAACCTGCCGCTGGCCCACCGGCGGGCCTCCCTCGACTTCGAGGGCGGGGTCAGCCAGCTGCAATCGCGCCTCTACGACGACAAGAAGACGGGTCCCTTCGCCGGGGCGACGCTGCGCCTGGCGCCGCTGCGCCGCGAGCGGCTCTTCCTCCTGGCGGGCACGCGCTACAGCCAGGAGGATCTGGGCCTGCGGCTCGGCCTGGGGCTGGGCCGCCGCTAGGCCGCCCGCATCAGCCCCGCGACAGGGCGAAGAGCGCAATGCTTCCCGCGGCGGCGACGCCGAGGGAATCCACCCCCTCCCGCATCGGAATCGTGACTTCCAGCCCGCAGATCGCCGCCACCTCCGGGGGCAGCCCTCGGCCCTCCGAGCCGAGGGCGAGGACGATCCTGTCTCCGGCGAGGGCCCGCTCGGGGGGAACGCCCCCGTGGGGCACGAGGGCGATCGCCTGCAGGCCGTGCTTGCCGAGCCAGCCCCGCAGAGCCTCCGTCGGGACATCGGCGGCGACGGCGAGGTGCAGCAGCGTGCCGGCCGAGGCGCGCAGCGCCCGCGGGTGGTAGGGATCGACGGTCTCCGGGGCCGTGATCAGCGTGGGGCAGCCGAAGGCCCAGGCGCTGCGCGCCAGCGCGCCGAGGTTGAGCGGGTCCTGCAGTCCGGCCAGGACGAGCGCCGCCAGGCGCCCGCCCCCTGGGGTCGCCGGGGGAAGGGCCGTCACCGGGCGGCGGAACAGACCGAGGACCCCCTGGGGGGTCTGCGTGGGAGCGATGTCGTCGAGCACGCCGTCGGCTACCGAGACGAGCGGCCAGCCGCGGCGCTCGATCGCGGCCCGCAGCGCGCGCCCCGGCGGCGTGCGCTCGAGCCGCGGGGCGATCAGCACGGTCTCGGCTTCGTGGACCCCGCGCAGCGCCTCCTCGAGCAGGTGGATGCCGTCGAGGAGGAAGAGGCCCTCCCGCCGGCCGAGCTGGGGCCGGCGAACGAGCCTGCGCAGCCGCACGACGAGCGGATGGCGGCGCGAGGCGATCGGCCCGCCCGCCGCGCCGTCGGGATCGCCGTTCATCCGCCGAGCGCCTCCTGGACCATCCGCTTGACGAGCGCCGGGTCGACCTCGCCCGGGTGCTCCTTGACGACGCGGCCGATCACCATCCCCGCCTTCTGCAGCGGGGGGCGGCCGAGCGCCTCGATGGCGCCGGCGACCAGCGCGCGCGTCGCCGTCTCGTCCAGGAAGCGGGGCAGGAAGGGCTCGAGGATGGCGATCTCGGCGCGCAACGCCTCGACGCGCGCGCGCCCGCTCTCGCCCCCCTTCTCGAACTCGGGGATCGACTTCTGCAGCTGCTTCACGTAGGCGGCGACGACGCGGCGGGCGTCGGCGTCGGAGATTTCGCCCTCGACGCGCTGATCGATGACGTGCTGCTTGAGCCTCGCGCGGGCCATGCGCAGCGCCGCCAGGCGCGGTTCGTCGCGCGCCTTCATCGCCGCTTTCATCTGCTCCTCGATGTCGCCGTAGACGCTCATCGTCAGGCCTCCCTTCGCCGCGAGATCGCCCGGTTCCGGCGTCGGCCGCGGGCGGACCTCGCCGGGGCCCGCCACGGCCGCGGCAGGCCGGCCGGGGGAGGGAAGGAGTGTGCGTTCGCGCCGCCCGTCTGCTATCCTAGCGGGTCCTTTTCGCGATGCAATCTCATCTCCGGGGAGGGATCAGCGATGTCATCCGGCCAGGGCGGCTTCATGACCAGGGCGCTGCACTCCGAGGGGCACGGCAAGCCCATGCACGCCCACTCGATGCCGATCTTCCAGACCTCGACCTTCGCCTTCGAGAGCCCCGAGCACGGCGCCGACCTCTTCGCCCGCCGGCGCACGGGCCACATCTACACGCGCATCGGCAATCCGACCGTCGAGGCCTTCGAGGCGGTCGTCGCCAATCTCGAGGGAGGAGAGGCGTCGGTGGCCTTCGCCTCCGGCCTGGCGGCGATCTTCGGCACGCTGATGTCCTCGCTCCAGGCGGGGGACCACGTGCTCTCCGGCGACACCCTCTACGGGCCGTCGCTCAATCAGATCGAGCGCACGCTCACCCGCTACGGGATCGAGGCCACCTTCGTGGACACCTCCGACCCGGCGGCGGTCGAGCGCGGCCTGCGCGAGACCACGCGCGTCGTCTTCCTCGAGACCCCGGCCAACCCGACCTGCCGGATCACCGAGATCCGCCGGGTCAGCGAACTGGCCAGGCGGGTCAAGGCGCTCGTGGTCGTCGACGCCACCTTCGCCACTCCCTGCTTCCTGCGCCCGCTCGAGTGGGGCGCCGACGTCTCGCTCCACAGCACGACGAAGTTCATCAACGGCCATGGCGACGCCGTCGGGGGCGTGGTCACGACGGCGGCCGCGCTCGCCGAGAGGATCCGCAAGTTCCGCACCGACACGGGGGCCTGCTGCTCGCCCTTCGACGCCTGGCTCAATCTCCGCGGGCTGCGCACGCTGGCGCTGCGCATGGAGCGCCACGACCGCAACGCGCTCGCCGTCGCTGGGTTCCTCGCCTCCCACCCCGGGGTGAGCCGCGTCCACTACCACGGGCTGCCCGGGGATCCGGGACACGCCGCGGCCCGCCGCGAGATGAGCGGCTTCGGGTCGACCTTCGCCTTCGAGATGGCGGGCGGGTACGAGTCGGCCAAGCGGCTGCTCGAGCGCATCCGCATGATGACGCTGGCGGTGAGCCTGGGGACGCTCGACACGCTGATCCAGCACCCCGCCTCGATGACCCACGCCTCGATCTCCGAGGAAATGATGCGCCGCCAGGGGCTGACGCCCGGGATGGTGCGCATCCACGTCGGTCTCGAGGACGACGAGGACATCATCGAGGATCTCCGTCAGGCCCTGGAGGGCGTCCAGTAGGGCGGCCTGTCCCTCCGTCGGGGTTGACCCGTTTCGGGACCTCCCGTAGGATCGGGCCCAGAAGCCGTTCCGGCGACAGGTGGCTGCCGTTCTCCGGGATCCGTCCGACTCAGGAGACGCCGATGCCAGGAGCCTCCAAGCCTTCCCCGGCGAAATCCAAGGGGCGCAACGCTCCGAAGGACACTGCAACCGTAAGCCGAGCAAAGAGTTCCGCTAGAGCGTCGCGACCGGCCGCCGCAGGTGCCGGTAAGCCCGGGAAGGGCCGATCCACGGGATCCTCGACCCGGCTGGCGAGTCCGCCGGCGAGGCGGGCCTCCGGGCCGGCCTGGTCCGTGCCCGTCGCGCGATCCAAGGCGGCGGCCGAGGGTTCACGCAAGGGATCTCCGCCGGGCAAAGCCAAAGACAAGGCCAGGACCAAGGCCAGGACCAAGGCCAGGACCAAGGCTGAGAAAA
>VGIY01000028.1 GCA_016867695.1 Candidatus Eiseniibacteriota bacterium
GTCAGTTGCACGGAAGCCGGGCCTGCAGCCGGCGGCTGGGAGGGGGCGATGCGAGCCGAGGAAGCGGGAACGATGAGGCTTCTAGCGGCCGCTCTCGCTCCCTGGATGATCGCTCTGGCGGTCCAGGCCATGGACGACGCCGCAGCGGAAACGTCGTCCCGGGAGGCGGCCATGGACACGCGCTACTCGAAGTCGGGCTACGACATCACGCCCTGGAGCGCCGAGCGGGTCGCGGCCGCCCGCGCGCGACTGACGCCGGAGGAGGATGCCGTCGCCTTCCATGCGGCGACCGAACCCGCCTTCTGCGGCCTCTACACCGACACGAAGGACGCTGGCATCTACGTGTCGGTCGTCAGCGGGCTGCCCCTCTTCCGCTCGGATGCGAAGTTCATTTCGACGAGCGGTTGGGCGAGCTTCTTCCAGCCCTTCGACCCCGCGCACATCGTCGAGCGCGAGGACCGCAGCCACGGCATGATGCGCGTCGAGATCCTGGAGGCGCGCGCCGGCGCGCACCTGGGGCATGTCTTCGACGACGGCCCGCCGCCGACCGGGCGGCGCTACTGCCTGAACTCGGCCGCGCTGCGCTTCATTCCCGCGGGCGCGCAACTTCCGTCCGATTCGCGCCCCGTCGAGGCGCAGACCGCCTACTTCGCTGGGGGCTGCTTCTGGGGCGTCGAACACGCCTTCGCCGCCATCCCGGGCGTGGTCGACGCCGTCTCGGGCTACATGGGCGGGCACACGGCCGACCCGACCTACGAGGCGGTCTGCACCGGCGAGACCGGCCATGCCGAAACCGTCCGCGTGGCCTTCGACCCTGTGCGCGTCAGCTATCGGGACCTGCTGGCAGCCTTCTTCGAGATGCACGACCCGACGACGCTCGATCGGCAGGGGCCCGACGTAGGATCGCAGTACCGCTCGGCGGTTTTCGCTTCCGCGCCCGAGCAGGAAGAGGAGACGCGCGCCTTCATCGGGCGACTGGAAGCGGCGGGCGTCCACGAAGGGCGGCCGATCGTGACCAGGGTCGAGCGGGCGGGGGTCTTCTACCCGGCCGAGGACTACCACCAGGACTACCACGCGCGCCACGGCGGCGCCTGCCGGCTCTAGGTTCCTGGGTCAGCCGGCGGCTGCGCAGGCTCGCCGCTCGCCGAGAGCGGCACGCCTCGCGCCGGCTCGCCGCTCGCCGCGCGGTCAGACACCGCGCGGCGCGGTGCCGCGCCGGGACGCCGCGCGCACAAACGCCGGCACGCCGGGGCGCTGAACGCCGCGCCGGCCGAAGGCCCGCGCACCGGCCGTCCCGGTGTCGAGCCGCTCGCCCTTCGCCAGCCGTGCCTGCGGCTCAGCTCTTCTTCGAGGTCTTCGCGTAGAAGGTCGACAGCACTCGGGCGACCTTGCGGCTCTGGCACTTCGGACAGGCGACCCTGGACTTCTCGTACTCGGAGACGAGCATCACCTTGCTGAACTTCTTGCCGCACTCCTTGCAGCTGTAGTCGTAGGTCGGCATGGTTGACTCCCGGAGTAAGGGGTGGTCCGTTTCCCGAAGAGAGCATATGCACAGGCGGCGAGCGGTTCGCAAGGGGATGCGGACGGCGGCATAACGCGTTGATTGGAAGGCGATTATGGGCCCGATGCCGCGGGTCCGCGGCAGCCCGCCGGTTGGCGTCGCCCGGGGAGCGGCGTGGCCGGAGCGGATCCGCGGCCACCGCGTTCGCGCGCGGGAGCCGAGGCGGCACTGCGGAGGGCGAGGGATTCGAACCCCCAAGCCCCTTGCGGGGCGGCGGATTTCAAGTCCGCTGACTTACCATTAGCCTAGCCCTCCGGGAACTCCTCCGAGAGTATCGCCGACGCGCCCGGGGAGGGTCAATGTGGCGCGCCGGGGCTGTTCGACTGCGTCGGAGGCGCCCGCCGCCCCGCCGAGAGCGCGGTCGCTGCGCAGCGCCGCCGCCGGGCTGCGGGGACCCCTCTGCGCCGCGGGCGACGCGGCGGGGCCCGGGAGGATCCCGGGCCCCGCGCTCATCGTCGCGGCACCGCTCGCGCCGCGGCGTGTCCGGATGCGCGCCGGCGTCCGGGGACATCCCTCGGCCTGTCCCCGCCGGCGCAGCCTCGCTCTTCATCTGACCAACGTCAGCCTCCGCGACGACTGGTAGTCGCCCGCCCGCATCCGGTAGAAGTAGATTCCCGGACTTGCGGCCGAGCCGTCGCTGTGGAGACCGTCCCAGTCGATCCGGTAGTGGCCCGCCGCCTGCGTCCCGTCGAGGAGTTCGCGAACGAGCCGCCCGGCGGCGTCGTAGATGCGGATCTCGACGCGCTCCTCCCGCGCCAGCGCGTAGGGGATCGACGCGCCGCGCACCGTCGGATTCGGCCGCGCCATCCGCAGTCCGTGGACCGCCGGCAGCGGCAGATCATCCACGCTTGACGCGTGTCCTCCGCCCGCCAGGTCCGCATTCCCATAGCCCCGCGCCCGGAAGTCGGCCAGCCGCACCGACAGATCCCCGGACGCGTTTGTGACCCGGAAGCGGGCGACCGCGTGGCAGCCGTCCTCGACTGCCGGACCGCTCAGGCCGCAGGCGTCGAGCAGCAGGGCGGCGTCCCTGGGGGCGTCGAAGAAGAAGCTCTCGATCCCCGACCAGATGCCCCCCTGGCTCGCGCCCAGGTACTCCAGCCCGGAGCCGAAGACGAGCTTCACGCTGGCGCCCTTCAGGCATCCCGGGTTGTCCGCCAGCATCACCCGCACCTCGAGCAGATCCCCGCGCAGGCCTTGGGCCAGGTAGGCCGTCATCCTGCCGGAGCATTCCGCCGGGGGCGAGTCCGTCCGGCCGCCCTGCGCGTTCTCGTAGTTGAGCGCCAGCACGATCACGTCCTCGAACTCGACCTCGTTGTCGGTCGCCGGCAGGCTCTTGCGGCCCCAGTCGACCGTCGGGCCGATGTCGCAGACCGGGTTGTAGTCGGGATGGCCCGCGGCGGTGTTGTAGGCGAGGCTGAGCACGAGCACGTCGTGGACGTCGACGAAGTAGGTCGGGTTCTTCGTGCCGTTGAAGTCGCCCAGCCAGTAGCAGAGCGAGGCGTCGCGCGAGCCCGCGTCGGCTCCGCTGTAGTTGCCCGCCCCGTCATAGGCGAAGGCGACATAGTAGTAGTAGTCGCGCGCCGCCGGCTGATCGACGTGTCCCGTCCCCGGGAACTGGCCGACCAGCGTCCAGCCCGCCGCCACCGCCGCCGCCTTCGTCGCCGGCCAGGCGGGAACGGCCCAGTTCGGATCGTCGTCGTACTCGGGGTAGGTCGAGCCCAGCGCCCCGGCCGTCCCCAGCCGGTAGACCTCGACGCCCACCAGGTCGGCGTCGCCCGGATTGGTCCAGGCCAGGTCCACGCTGCGATCGGCCTCGTCGGTCACGTCGGCGTCGAAGCCGCTGACCATCCCGGGAGGCGTCTTGTCGATCGAGACGGGGCCGAAGTGGCCGACCGTGGAGGGGTTCCAGAGCCAGTCGTAGGCGACGATGTGGACGTACCAGTCGCCGTCGGGGAGATCCTGGAACCAGGCCGCGTAGCCGGTCGAGTCGGGCGACCAGGGCGTGAACCAATCGTAGGCGCCCTGGGGATCCGGCGCGCCGGAGGGGTTCTGGTCGATCGCCAGGTAGTAGCCGCGCATCCCGACCGGGCAGTGGTAGAGGCCGAGGTCGGGATCGTTCGTCGTCGCCCAGGCGATCTTCAGGTCGTCGATGGCTGTCGGCACGCCGGCGGTGTGCGTGGGGCTGGTCGGCACCGCCGCCACGGGGGGCGTGATGTCGTGCGCGACCACGCCGCCGACGTAGACCATGTTGGTGATCGGGATGTTGTTGGGGTCGCGGAAGCGGCATTGCGAGACGTTGAACGAGATCGCGTCGCAGCAGTCGAGGATCTCGCTGGCCGCGGTGAAGGTGACGGTCGCCAGCTTGCCGGGTCCGTTGACGCCTTGGGTCACGCCCAGGATCAGCCAGTCGATGGTCAGCGTGCCCGCACCATCGTCGGCGTACCGGAAGAAGAGCGGCTCGCCCGGGGGCAGAAGGAAGTCGCCCACCGCGACCTCGGCCACCGCGGCGCAGCCCGCCGGGTAGTGGAGCTCCAGGCTGAATCCGCGCACCCGCGGCGTCGCGCCGCCGCCGTCGTCGTAGTAGATCGAGACGGTCTTCGTATCGTAGCCGGGCGTCTCGGAGAAGAAGGCCGCATCGGGCGTCAGGAAGACGTAGCGGTACGGATAGGGCGTGTCGCCCAGCGTCACCTCGTCCACGTAGAGGTCGTCCCAGACGTGGTGGCGCGAGCCGAGCTTGACGCCCACCTCGCGCAGATTGTTGGCGTTGTGGATCTCGCTCACCGGGAACGAGAGGAGGTTCCACCCATGCTCGATCCCGGTGGCCGCTGTCTCGACATAGGTCGAGGCGAGCCCGGAGCGGGTGTACATCCGCCCCTCGACCGGGTCGTTCTCGTGGTGGAAGCCGGGGCTGTAGACGCGCAGCCGCAGCTCGTCGCCGGCGACCGCCCCGATCGTGTTGTAGTGGCCGAAGGGCCAGGAGCCGGTGTAGTCGGCGTGCTGTTCGTAGCCGGCGGGCCAGCCGGACTGGGTGTGCGTGTACCCGTCCTCGCTCTGGACGAGGATCGCATCGACCCACTGGCGGCCGGTGACCGCGTCGTCCTGGCCCTCGAGCCGCAGGCCGACCTGGAAGGAGCCCTGGCCGTTGGCCGCCGCGTCGGTGCCGGGCGCGTAGGGGTACTGGGTCAGATCCGACCACTGCTCGGGCGCGAAGGGCAGGTAGTCGAGGACGACGGCCGGTCCGGCCGGCTCCATCCAGCGCTCGACGAGCTGGAGGATCCAGCCCTGGTAGTCGGCGGCGAAGCTGCGCTCGAAGTCGTCGAAGCCGGCCAGCGTGATGTTCTCCTTCGGCACCGGCTGGGAGCAGGGATTCGGGTCGCAGGCCGTTCCGGTTCCGAAGAAGATGCCGCCCAGGTCCAGGCACTCCGTCTCGAGCGTGAGCTGGCAGCTCCCGTCCTCGAGGCAGCAGGCGCCCAGCGTCGCGTCGTCGTCCAGGATCGTCCCGACGCCCACGGCATCCACGAGCTCGGCCAGCACGGGGTCGGTCAGCACCAGAAGGAAGGTCTCGTCGGGTTCCACCAGCGTGTCCGGGTAGACGGTCACGGCGACGATCTGCTCGAGCGGCTCGCCGGGCAGGAAGAAGAACGGGGTCGGCGGCAGAGCCTCGTAGTCCTCGCCGGCGAGCGCCGTCTCGTCCTCGGTGTGCGCCGTCACCGCGACCGTGCGCCCGCTCGCCGTCGACAGCGTCACCGTGAAGAGCATCTGCGTGCGATCCCCCTCGAGCACGGACGCGTCGCTGACGCTCAATCCCGGCAGCGGGTCGTCGTTCAGGATCGCGCCGACCGCGCGATCGTCCGCCAGCAGGGCGAAGACCGGATCGGCGAGCAGCACCAGGAAGTACTCGTCATCCTCGTTGAGGAGATCGCCCAGGATGTCGACGGCGATCGTCGCGACCGAGTCGCCGGGGGCGAAGACGAGCCGGCCGGAGACGGCGATGTAGTCCTCGCCGGCGAGCGCCGTGCTGTCGGCCGTGGCGTAGTCGACCTTGACCGTGTCGACAGCCGCCTCCGAGAGCGTGACCGTGAAGAGCAGGGCGGAGGTTCCGCTGTTGCCTTCGGCGGCGGCGGCATCGGCGATGGAGATCTGGGCCGAGTAGCCGAAGTGCGCGGTGACGGCCTTGTCCGCGTCCATCAGCACGGTCAGCGGGTTGTCGGAGCCGCTCGCGTCCCCGCTCCACTCGACGAACGCCCAGCCCGGATCGCCGGCGGCCGTCAACTCCGCCGAGCTTCCCGGATTGTGGAGCGGCTGATCGGGATCGATCGTCACCGACCCGCCGCCCTCGACGCTCACCGCCAGCGTGTAGGAGGGGAACTCGTCGGCCCCGATGTCCGGGGTCGCGCTCCGCGGGTCGCCGTCGTAGTCGTCCTCGATCCCGTCGATCGCCGCGCCCGCGTTGGCCACCGGCGCGACCGGGACGCCGCTGACGTCGATGTGCAGATCGGTGTCGGTGACGAACGGCGCATCCGCCGTGGCCGCCAGCGATGCGTTGTCGTTGGTCCCGGCCGCGGACAGCGTGCTCGTGTACGCGCGCAGGTTGGACGCCGGCGTCGTCGCCTGGGGATCGAAGTTGCCGGCGAGATAGAACCCCGTTCCCGCCGTCGTGCCGACTTGCGCGATGCCCTGCGTCGTCGGACTCGTCCCGCTGTAGTACGCGTTGTTGTTCCAGGTCAAGCCCATCGCCGAGGAACCGCCCGCCGGGAGATACGCCGAGACGTGGGCGATGGATGTCGTGCCCCCGGTGAGCTTGTTCGACAGGAGGTTGTTGCGGATGTCGCAACCGGTCGAGGTCGTCGACACCACGCCCAGAGCAGCCGAGAGGAGACTCGAGTTCGGCGTGCCGAGCATCGCGCCGAACAGACTGACCGAGTTGCCGGCGACGAGGTGGCCGGTCCCGGCGCCGAGGCGAATGCCGAACACCCCGAAGGTGGTCGAGAAGGCCGTTCCGCCGGTCATGTTGAAGCGCACGTCGCTGACGAAGTTGTTCTTGATCGTCTGGTTGTTGCCTCCGGAGACGTCGATCCCATAGGCGCCCCACGTGCCCGAGCTGTTGTTCGTCACGCCCGTGACGTTGTTGCGCTGCACCACGACATTGCCGGTGGCCGCGCCCGACAACGAGATGCCGCGGACGGCCGTCGTGCCGCTCGTGCTGATGGCGGTCACCGTGTTGCCGGCGACATCGATGTTCGCGCCGGCGACTCCCGGGGTGACATTGATGCCGATCGGCGCGTTGGAGGAGGTGCCGGTGTAGCCCAGACTCGACACGCTGTTGCCCGAGACTGCCGCGTTGACCGTACCGCTGGCCAGCCAGATGCCGACGTCGTTCTCGGCGGTCGCCCCTTCCAGGTTGGCGATCACGTTGCCGCTCACGGTCGCGCCATTGACCCCCTGCATGTAGAGCCCGACGAGACGGATGGCGTTGGCCCCGCTCGCGGAGAGCTGGTTGTCGGCGTAGGTGAGGCCGGCTCCATTGGCCGGCGTCGTGCCGCCGGTCGCGTAGACGCCGATGTAGGCCTTCTCGATGCTGTTGTTCCTGACTTCCATGTCGGAGAAGGTGCCGGCGTTGCCGGCGGTCGTGCCGTCGGAGATGACGACCGCCGAACTGGTGGTCGCGCCGTTGCGGATCTGGCAGTTCCGGATCGCGCCGTTCGTGATCGGCGTTGTGCCGCTCGAGCCGAACCAGACGACGATCGGGCTCGTGGCACTCGTGTTCTCGATCGCCAGATCGCGTGTCGTTCCTCCCGCCGAGTTCGCTCCGTCGATCGTGACGTAGTTGGTGTTGAAGACCTTGAAGATCGCGCCACCCGCGCTGGCGCCCGATACGGAAGCGGTGACGCCCTCGGCGGGCTTGATCGTCACCGGGCTCGCCGCCGTCGGGACGCTGGAGTTGACCACATGGACGGTGATCGGGAAGGTCTCCGTCGGGTACGTCGCGTCCGTCAGCAGGAACCGCACCGGTCCGCTCACGCCGCGCGCGTTGAGATCGGCCACGGCCGCCGTGATCGTCGCGTAGACGCCGCGCTGCGCCTCGGGCGGCAGCGTCGGGTCCGCCGACCTCATGACCGAGAGCGGTCCCCGGTAGTCCCGGCCATGCGACTGCGGCACCCAGGCGATCTCCTCGACCTCACGCACGACGCTCTTCCAGGACATCCGGTCCGCCAGGAACACATCGGGATGCGACTTGTCGCCGGTCATCTGGGGAAGGGGATCCGCGGGCTCGAGGACCTCGCGCGTCACCCTCTGCACCCGCGAGGCGAACGTCAGGTTCGCGCCGGTGACCCTGTTGAAGAGGGCCGTGCCCACGGTGTAGTCCCCGCTCAGTGGCAGGTCCACGATCGTGTACGAGCGGATCGTGCCCCCGATGGGGAAGTGCGCAGCGCCCAGGTCCACGGACGCCGGCGGCGTCGCGAACGCGCCCGAGTTGATCGCCACATTCGGCGGGCTGGCCAGATCCTGCGCCACGACGAAGTACTGGACGACATCGCCCACCGTCACGCCCCCGCCGTAAATGAGCGCGTAGTCCAGCGTGAAGCCGAAGGGCGAGGTCGAGCCGTCGGCCTCGACGTACTTCCAGCCGTCGGTCGCGCTCGTGTTGTCGTTCCAGGCGTTGGCGTCGGCGCTGCGCTTGTAATAGACCCGCGGCCGGGTTCCCGAAGCCCCGTCGACCCCGCTCGCGTCGGTCACGGCCACATCGCCGAAGCCGTAGCTCGTCGTCTCCGTGTTGTTCGGAATCGGTGTGTAGGCGATCACCGGCGGCGCCAGGTCCAGCAGGATCCCCTCGAACTCGTCCGCCCCGATGTCGGGCGCCGCGCCCGTCCCGCCGTACCCGGGCGACCCGTAGCGGGTGTCGCCCTCGAAGTCCGCATCGATCCCGGCCACGGCCTGCCCGCCAGACTCGAGCTGCGTCGGAATCGACGCGTCCAGGTGCAGATCGGGCGGCACCGCCGCCGGGGCCACGTAGTTCGGATCCTGCGAGATGCTCGCCGCGTCCCCCGGCACCGACGCCTTCCAGGCCGCCAGCGTCGTCCTGTTCCCCGCCGTCGAGTTGCTGATCGTCCCCAGCACCCCGCCGACCCCGCTCACCCAGTAGTCGTTGTTGTTGATCGAGGTGAAGGTCGTGTTGTTGACCGAGATCGCCCAGTGCGTCCCCGTCGCCGTCCCCGCGTTCGACCGCGCATTGAAGAAGACGTTGTTGCGGATGTTCAGGAAGTTGCTCGCGTCCTTGCGGAACGCCGCCGAGTTCGCCGTCCCCGCCGCCGGTTCCCCGCTCAGGTAGACGGAGTTGTAGTCGATGTCGAAGAGCACCCCAGAGAGGCTGTAGTCCCGGATCCCGTAGATCGGGAATGTCGTCGGCACGATCCCCGCGCCGATCGCCACCCGATTGTTGTAGATCCTCACCCGTTCGCCGCTCGAGTTGCCGTTGTAGAGATAGATCCCGTTGACCGCCGTCGTCCCGTTGGCCAGCTGGATGTCGTGGATGAAGTTGTCGAAGATCCGCGCGCCCTGGCTTGAGGAGGTCGAGAAGTAGATCCCCGAGAACTCCGCCGTCGACGTCGGTTGCGTCACCGGCGCCGTGTGCGCGATGTCGTTGCCCGACACGAGACCCCCGGGGAACCCGCCCGTGTAGTTGATCCCGCGCGCGTAGACGTCCCGGATCACGTTGCCCCGCACCACCAGCCCCGTGTTGCCCGCGTTGGTGGCGTTGGCGATCGTGATCCCGTAGCCCCGGCACGTCGTGTTCGTCACCCCCGTGCTGCGGATCAGGTTGCTCTCGATCACCAGGTTCTTGACCGTGTAGGTCGAACCCCCGTCCACTCCCACGATCGCCGACGTCGTGTTCGCCGCCTCCCCCTCCAGAATGCAGTAGCGCACCGTCATGTCCGTCTGCGCCGCCGTGGGGCTGCTCTGACCGAAGCGGATCGCCGAGATCCCCAGCCCGCTCGATCCCGTCCCGGTGCAGCGGATCGTCCAATCCCGGGTGCCCCCCGCGCCCCCCGCCTGGCCGTCGAGGGTGATGTGGCTCGCCAGCACCCGGATGGCCACTTGGTTGGGGCTGGTCCCCCCGGGGATCGAGGTCAGCGCCGTGTAGCCCGCCGCCGGGCGGAAGGTCACCCCCAGCGTCGCGCTCGTCCCCGCGATCGCCGGAATGATGATGTAGCCCGGTTCCCCCGCGTACCCGGGGCTGAGCTCCAGAACGACCTGGCCCGTTCCGGTCACCCCGTTGGCCGCCAGATACGACACCGCCGTCGTGATCGACTGGAACGAGAC
This sequence comes from Candidatus Eiseniibacteriota bacterium, assembly GCA_016867695.1. Classification (GTDB taxonomy): domain Bacteria; phylum Eisenbacteria; class RBG-16-71-46; order CAIMUX01; family WJJG01; genus VGIY01. The sequence continues at coordinate 9,884 of VGIY01000028.1, forward strand.
CGGCGGGTTCTCCACCCCGTCGATCGGATACACGCTCCCGCCCTGCAGCTGCGCCAGGACGGGCGAGGCCGCGAGGACGCACAAGGCCGTGAGCAGGACCCAGGCGCGCGAAGCCGCGCCGAAGGAGAGGCAAGATGCGAACCGCATGGCTAGTCACCCTCCGCGGCCGGTGAGTTGATCGCGTCCGCGCGACCACTGCGGGACTGAATGCGCCCAAAGCACGTAACGCCGGCCACGATTACCGCCACTTGGACGCATCCGGACCACTCAACTGGCTAAAATCATACCACGCGCCGGGTGGGCGGTCCACAAGGACCGGCTCTCCCGGCCGGGGGGCGGCTGAGCGCTAACCTAGCGCCGGCAGCCCAATGCCGCGGGGAGGGCCGGAGACCGCCGGCTGACAGCCGTCCTTCTCGTCCCGGACACTCCATCCGCCGCCTTGGGCGGCGCGCCAATCCGTTCTTGGGCGCCGAGCAACCCGGGTAGTGAGGCGCCGATCCTGCTCGTTGTCGTCCCGGTGATCTATGGCGTCGGGCGACGGGGCACTGGGCTGAGGAAGAGACGGACCGCCCCGCGACGTGGCGGCTCGGCGCGGTCGTGACGGCGGAGTCGGACGGACGGCCACCAGGAACTCACGGCATCTTGCGCTCGCGGGACGCGAGCGCGCCGGCGACATCCCGCAAGGCCGCCGCGCTGCGCAGCGCCACCCTCCCCCGCGCGAGCGTGATCCCGCCGTCGTTCTCGAGCGACTCGAGGACGCGGCTGACGGTCTCGCGCGCGCTCCCGACCTGGTCGGCGAGATCCTGGTGCGTGACCGCCAACTGCGTGGCGCCGGTTTCAACGAAGCGGCGCAGCAGTATGGCGGCCAGTCGCTGATCGAGCCGGTGGAAGGCGACTTCCTCGACGAGCTGCATGAGCGCCGTCACGCGCGACCCAAGAAGCTCGAAGATGTACGCGCGGAACGCGCCGCACTCCGCCACGAGCCTCTCGAAAAGATCGGCGGGAATGGCGATGCCGGCAAGGTCCTTCTCGACCAGGCCGCGCGCGGAGTATGTTGTCCGACCGAGCAGGCAGGAGACAGTCAGGATGCAGATCTCGCCCGGCCGGACCCGGTAGAGCAGGATCTCTCGGCTCGTGTGTGCGAGCCGCCCGACCCGAATCGCCCCGCGGAAAGGAAACGTCAGGCTGGTGCAGGGGGAGTCCTCATCGAAGGCCACCGCTCCCGCAGGAATGTCTACCGTCCGCGCGCGCCGGCAGAACTCCCGCACCAGCACCGGGGAAAGCCGATCGAGAATCGGATAGCGGCGCGAGAGGCCCTCCGCCCACGATCGGGCAGACGGATCACACGCCGAGGACAGCCCGTCGCTCATGACGGCCACCCCCGCTCGAGGCTCTTCCGTTCCGGCACCGCGCCCGCACGCGCAGGCCCGACCCTCCCGACTTCACCACCTGATCAGTTTCACGCGGGGCCCCTGCTGCGCGCTCATCGGCCGGGCGAAGTAGATGCCCGGAGCAACCGCGCGACCCGTCAGGTCACGCCCGTCCCACAGGCCGGCGGCGAACAGCCCGCTCAACCGACCGGCAATGTCGAAGACGCCCCAGGCTTCGTTCGCCGGCCCGCTCGCCGGGATCTCGAGATGAACCCGCCCGGCAGACGGATTGGGGTAGAGGCGTGCCCCGCCGAGCGCGGCGACATCGCTCACGCCGGCCACGAGCGGACCAGCGAAGCGCACGACGACACGCTCCGCGGCGTAGGGCGCCTCGGGCACCAACACCGCGTAGGCGATCGTCGCCGAGGCGCCGCCGACGCGACCAGTGGCTGTGCCGAGGACCGCAGGCCAGGTCTCCGGCACGTCGTCTACTGCGATCTCGAAGCCGCCAGGATCCAGGACCGTGCCGTCGGCCTGCACGCGCAGACCGAAAATGTCAGGACGCAGGTCGGCCGTCGATGCCGCGTGGCGCCGATCGTGGAACAGGATCAGGAACTGCTCGCCGTCCCAGGCGACGGCGGACGCGGTCTGGTCGCCGGCCGAGGCGAGGAGCAGGTCGCCCTCGTAGGCGTCGAGCCGCGTGCCGTTGGCGTCGAAGCGGCACCCGTAGAGGTCCCAGCAACAGCTCCCGTTCGCCGTGCTCTCGAAGGTGATGAGCGCGGTGCCGCCGCCGACCGCCACGGCGGGCGCGTAGCTGTAGAAGCGTCCCGCCGACTGCCCATCGGCCGCGACGAAGTTGGTGCCGGCAACACCGGCGGCGCTGACGAAGTTCGCGCGGATGCGCGCCCAGGGGTTGTCGTGGGTCCAGCGTCCCTGCCAGACCACCAGCCAGCGATCTCCGAAGGCCGCGACGCGGGGGTGCATCGCATAGCTGTCGCCGACGACGTCACTGGTCTGCGCGGGCGGGCCGAGGACGGCGCCATCGGATCCGCGCATGCGGATGGAGTAGACGAGCCGGTGCTGGGGATAGCCGGGTCCGTGCGTGCCCACGACCAGGAATTCGCCGTCCAACCCCGCCGCGTCCGGCTCCAGCCCGTTCATGATGAAGATCGGCGCAGGATCGAGAGGCGTGCCGTCGGCGAGAAAGCGCCGGCCGTAAACCCGGTTCTGACCCGGTCCGCCCGGTGTCCAGACGACCAGGAAGCGCTCGCCGTCGCAGGCGACGGCGGGCCCGCTGGTGTAGACCTCACCACTCGTCGCGACCTCCATCGGCTCGGCGAGCAGGAAGTTGCCGGCGGCATCGAGCAGGGTGGCGAGGATGCGCGACTCGCCGTCGACGGTGCTCTTGAAGACGAGCATCGTGGTCGAACCGTCGCTCGCCATGCGCGGCAGCGTCTGGGCGGGCGCAGACGAGGAGATGCCGGTCGCGGGGTCGGCGGCGAGATCAGGGTTCAGGCGCGTCGTGAAGACATCGAGGAAGTAGAAGCGGTCGTCGGCCCAGACGAGCTGCGCTCCGCCGCCCGCGGCGGGCGCGAGCCGGGGCGCGCCGTGGGACGAGGGGTGGGACTCATCGATCGCCACGCCGCCCGGATCCAGTACGACGCCATCTGTGCCGACCCGCGCCGCACGGATCCCGGGATGATCCCAGGCGACGATCCAGCGGCCGCCGTCGAAGGCGGCGTCGGGCACCGCCCCCCAGGTCGCCTGACCGGCCACGAGGAGCGGCGGCGTGTCGAGCACCTGGCCCGCCGTGGTGATGCGGGTCGCGATGATGTCATGGAAGACGTACCAGCCGGGAGCGGCCGCGCAGGCCAGGAACCCACTCCCGCTGGAGGCGAGCCGCGTCGGATAGGAGCCGGAGAAGATCGTGAAGGCGTTTGGGCCGGCAGGATCGAGCGCCGGGGTGAGAAGCACACCGGCAATGCTGCTGCTCTCGTTGTAGGCGAGGAGGTACCGGCCGCCGGCAAAGGCCGCGCTCAGGACCGAACGCATGAAGTAGGTCTCGGGAAGCACCACGCGGCCGCCCGGATCGAGAACGCCTCCCGCGGCCGAGATCCTCGCCCCGCGCGCGGCGGCGTTGCCGGCCGTCGTGCCCGACCAGAAGACCGCCCACCCCGAGCCGTCGCTGGCTAGCGTCAGGTAGGTGCCGGCGTGTTCCGAGATCAGGATCGGCTCCTCGTCTAGGACCTCGCCCTGCGGCGAGACGCGCACGCCGCGCAGTCGCGGCTCCGTGCCGACCGGGTGGGCCTGGTCGAGCGCGACGACCAGCCAGTGCGTGCCATTCCAGGCGACCTGCGGCACGGTCTGGCCCGAGCCGTCTAGGAGGATGGGGATCGGGAGAGGATCCAGGAGCGTCCCCTGCGCGTCGAGCCGCGCCCCGTAGATGTCGTACCCCGCACGGTTCGAGCGCAGGTCCGACCAGACTACCAGCGATAGGCCATCGCCCTTCGAGATCGCCGCCTGGTGCTGATCGGAGGCGGCCAGGCCGAGGTCCGCATCCCCCGGTACGAAGGCGGGCGGCGAGAACTCGGGCGGTACCGCGGACGCGGGCTGGACGCCGATCAGGAACGCGGCGAAGAGCGTGACGAGGAGCGCGGCGACCGGCAGAACGGCGGACGCACGCGTGTGCATCAGGCGGGAAACCGCGGAGCGCATCAAGGCGATCATGGCTTTTCCTCCCTGGAGAGCTGCAGTCGGAACTCCCAGATTCGTCGACGAGGATGCGCGTGCATGGCGACGCCTCCCGGCCAGCGAGTCGGTGACGCGGGTCACATCGAGGCGCAATGCGCGCCCAACGCGACGCGGTTGCAGGTGAACCGGGGATTCGGCCCGCCTGCGCGCATCGCCTGCCGGCCCGAGACCAGAAGGCTACTTACTATATAGACATTGTATGCAGGGAGGTTCCCGCCGCCGGGGCCGGAAGCCGGCGCAACCAGAGTGCGTCTCGGGGCGCGGACCGGGGACGCCTGGCAGAAGCAGCGCGAAGGCAGAGAACCCGCGCGACGAGGGGCGCGCGGGCCCGGCCTCCCGCAAACCAGAACCCCCGCCCCGGGCCGCCCATGAGTCCCGTCTTGGTCGCCCAGCGACGCCCGGGATTGAAGGTGCGGGCGCCGGGTGCCCCGGGACGCGTCTCCCGCGCTGCCCGAGCGGTGAGCGGGGGGAGCCTGCGGGACGACGCCCGAAGCATAGGGCAGGTCGGGCGGTCGGGCATGCCCGAGGTACAGGCGACCCTGGACGCGGAGCAGCGAGACCCCTCAGTCGATCGGGAAGTCCAGCCCTCCCGGGCCCGGCTTGCCGAGCAGGCGGCACATCGCCAATACCTGGCCCTGGTGCTGGTAGATGTGGGCGACCGTGCGCAGCAGGATCAGCGCCGGGACGAGGCTTCGCGTCCTGCCCGGCCAGGTCCACATCTCGCGCGCGGTGTTGATCTCGGTTTCCGAAGCGCGGCGCAGATATCCGTCGGTCGCCGCCGCCACCTGCCGGCGATGCGCCTCCAGCGCTTCCGGGGCGAGAGGGGGGGCGCTCTCGTCGACATCGGTGTAGCGCCCCTCGATCACGCTCAGCCAGTATTCTTCGGCGCCGATCATGTGATCGAGCTGCAGGCGCACGCTGGGGTAGCCGAAGCCGAGGATCCGGCGATCGAACTCCTCGGGACTGAGCTGCGCGCAGTGCCGCAGCAGCGCCTCCAGGCTTCGCTGGCCGCGATCGTGAATGTCTCTCAAGGATGCGGCGTCGTGCATGGCTCCTCCTCGAGGGGAGCTAATCACGAACAGCGCGAGATGGGCAAGGGTTGGGGGGAACGGCGGGGGGAACGGGGCCATTCGAGCGCGGAGCGTAGCTGCCCTGCCCGTCTAGGGTTGTCCTGCGGGATTCGGCCCGCTCGGGATTCCGCGCAGGGCCTGCTCCAGATCCGCGATCAGGTCGTCCGCGTCCTCGACACCGACGCTCAGGCGCACCATGTCGTCCCCGACCCCGATGCGCCGGCGAACGTTCGCAGGGACGGAGGCGTGGGTCATGGACGCCGGGTGGTTGATCAGCGACTCGACGCCGCCCAGGCTCTCCGCGCAGGCGAAGAGCCGCGTCGAGGTCAGGAGCGAGGTCGCCGCCGCCGCGCCGCCGGCGAGGGTCAGCGTGACCATTCCTCCGAAGCCGCTCATCTGCCTGCGCGCGATCTCGTGCCCAGGATGATCGGGAAGCCCGGGATAGAGCACTCGCGAGAACTCCGG
>VGIY01000029.1 GCA_016867695.1 Candidatus Eiseniibacteriota bacterium
GCCCGGGCCCTGGCGGGCGAGATCCGCCCCGGGCTGCCCGTGCTCATCGAGCCGCGCGCGGGCCTCCTGGGCCTGGCGGTGGACCTGGAAGGGTTGATCGGCCGGCCGCTCCACGACCGGGACGCGTTCGACTTCGACGAGCACTACCTAATCACCGACCGCGACCATCTCGACGGGCGCGGGCGACTGATCCTGCGCCTGCCCCCCGTCCGGAGAGGCGGAGGAGAGGTCGTGCTTCAGGAGATCCGGGATCGCGATGCCCGGGGCACGCGGCTTGCCTTCCCGTTCCCGAACGAGCACTCGCGACTCGAGCGCCGCGCCGGCAGGGATCTCCGCCTGCAGCGCGAGTCGCGATCGGAAGAGGCTGTGTACGAAGGCGGCGAAGGTCTGTAGAATCGGGGGCATCGGAAGGCGTCGCTCCGTGGGGGCGTGTCCTCGCGCGGAACGACGGGTGGGCGGTCCATGCAGCCGGGGTTGTCAGAGGAAGGCCTGCGCGCCGCGGAGGTCAGCGACATACGCATCCTCGCGATCCTCCTGCCGATCTTCCTCGTGATCGGCCTCGGCTACGCGCTCCGGCGCGCGCGCTTCCTCGACGCCGCGGTCAGCGAGGGCTTCTCGCGCCTGGTCTTCTACGTCGCCGCCCCGGCGCTCCTGCTCCAGGGAACGGCGCGGGGCGGCCCCGCCTGGGGCGTGAGCGCCCCGTTGCTGCTGGTTGTCGCCGCCGCCACGGTCCTGCTCACGCTCGGCGCCTACGCCGCCCTCGCGCGCATGGCTCCCGCGCGCCGCGGCGTCTGGGTGCAGGGGGCCTTCCGCAGCAACACGGTCTTCCTCGGTCTGCCGCTGGTGATGTACGCGTACGGCGCGGAGGCGCTCGGCTTCGCCGGCATTCTCATCGCGCTCCTGGTGGTGCTCGATAACCTGCTCGCCGTGCTCGTGCTCACGCTGCCGCACGAAGAACGCAGCGCGCGCGACCCGCGCCTCTGGATGGGCACGCTGGCGCGCACCCTGCTCAACCCCCTCATCCTGGCCACGGTGTCGGGGACCCTCGTCGCCCGCGCGGGCTTGGCGTTCCCGGTGGCGCTAGATCGCGCGCTCGATCTGGTCGGCCGCACGGCGGCGCCGCTGGGGCTCCTCTGCGTCGGCGCCGGACTCGACTTCGGGCGGTTGCGCGACGAGGTGCCGGCGACCGCGGCGGCCGCCGCGGTCAAGCTGATCGCCTATCCGGCGGCCGGCTACGCGGCGCTGCGGCTGCTCGGCTTCGAGGGGCCCGACCTGCGCGCGACCACGCTCGTCCTCGCCTGCCCGACTGCGGTGATCAGCTACGTCATGGCGCGCGAGATGCGCGGCGACGGGCCTCTGGCCTCGGCCATCGTGATCGGGACCACGGCCGTCTCCCTCGTCACGCTCGCCGGCTGGCTGCTCGCGCTCGGCGGCAGCCCGTAGTGAGAAACGGTGCGCGTGGCGACGGCACGGGAAACGCGCGGTCGGCGCCGCTCGCGTGGGCCGCCGCTCTCGCGGCAACGGGCCGGAGGCGCCTTCCGTGTCTCAAGGCGGCAGGAGTCTCGAGCCAACCTGTTGTGGATTATGTAGTTGCCATGTATCCGGCGGATTGTCAATTGAATTGACACTTTGCCTGCCCGGTGTTCCCCTTCCGGCATGAGCATCGGCAGGGATCTTTCGCCGGCCATCCCTCGCCGGCAGGGCTGCCATGATGGTCCTGCTCCCCTTCAACGTGCGGGAATTGGAGCGCGGGGGCTGGTTGCCGAATCGTCTGGAGGAACTGCTGATCCAGGGCCTCTATCCGCCAGTGCACGACCGGGGGATGAGCCCCAGCACGTGGTACGGCAACTACGTGCAGACCTATCTCGAGAGAGACGTGAGGCAGCTTGTCAATGTGCGCGACCTGAACGCATTCGAGGTCTTCCTGCGGATGTGCGCCGGCCAATGCGGACAGCTGCTCAGCCTTACCGGTCTGGCCAACGATTGCGGCATCACGCACAACACCGCGCGCTCCTGGCTCTCGGTTCTGGAGGCCAGTTACGTCGTGCGCACTCTCCACCCGCACTATCGGAACTTCTCCAAGCGGCTGATGAAGTCGCCCAAGTTGTACTTTCTGGATCCGGGCCTTGCAGCCTGGCTCTTGGGGATTCGCAGCGCGGATCAGCTGGTCGGGCACCCCATGCGCGGCCCGCTCTTCGAGTCGTGGGTCTTCGCGGAGCTGGTGAAGGCGCGCTGCAATCGGGGCGACCCTCCCAACCTCTACTTCTGGCGGGATCGCTCGGGGCTGGAGGTCGACTTTCTTGCTGATCTCGGCGTGACGCTCGTCCCGATCGAGGCGAAGTCCGGAACCACCTTCGTCTCCGAGTGGCTCCAGCCCCTTCAACGATGGACCGCGCTGGCCGGTGACTCGGCCGGTCAGGCGTTTGTCCTGTTCGGAGGAGCCGAGGGGGCGCGATGGAAGGGGATCGACGCTGTCCCCTGGCGCGGCATCGGCAAAGTGCTCGACGCCGTGGGCACGGGGGCTACGGCGGCCCGGTGACCGACCCGACCGGCCCCGCCTCCGGGACCCACGGGGTCCCGGGGGGTCAGCCGGGTTCGCCAGGCGCAGCACTGCCGCTCAGCGCACCGCTCCGGCGTGACGCCCAACTCCATCAGCGGGTTCTCGGCCTGCGCCCGGCCAGGACGGCGTCCTGAAGATCGGACGCCCGCGTTTTCGGGCCTGTGGTCGACGATGCCATCCCCTGCGGCGACCTGGGGCGGCGGAGGGTCAGGGTCGCTCCGTGACTAGGGCGAGGACATCGACGAGTCGCTGCACGCGCGCATCTCCCTGGAAGCGGTAGCCGATGGAGAAAACGCCTGCGGCCGCGGCTGCCTCGATGTCGTTCGCCGTATCGCCGATCATGACTGCGCGCTCGGCGGCGACATCGAGGCGATCGAGTGCCAGACGCAGCATGGCCGGGTTCGGCTTGCCCGCGGGCACTTCGTCTCCGCCGGTCACGGACTCGACGAACTCCGCCAGTCCGGCCGCCCGCAGGAGATCGTGCGCCAGCCTGGCCGGGCTGTTGGTCACTACGGCCCGGCACACGCCCGCCTTGCGCAGGGTCGAGAGGAGCGCGGCGGCGCCCGCGATTGGCTGCACGCGGTCGAGATGGCGACCGAACTCGGCTTCATACTCGCGGGCCAACTCGCTCGGCGTCAGGCCGGGGAAGAACGTGCGGACATCGGCGTCGAGGCCCTGCCCCCAGGCGCGCAGGATCGCCTCGCGCCCGAGCCGCGGATGGCCGCGGCGCTCGCGGCAGGCTTCGACCACCTCCATCCAGGCCTCGAAGGTCTCGACCAGAACTCCGTCCAGGTCGAAGAGGATGGCGTGGATGGGCGTGGGAGGTCTCCTGCTCGGGGAGCCTCGATCGGGCCGCCGGTCCTGCGGGGTCATGCCTCGCCTCTGTGTGGCCCACGCGGGGCGAACGGCGAACTCGCCTCTCGCCGGGCGCACGGCGCCAGGCGATGTGTCTGAGCGGACAGTCCGGGAACGCTGCCCCGATCCACGGCCGCGATCCCGCGGTCATCCTTGCACAATCAATGAGCCTCTTCGCTTGCGGGTGCAATCCCTTCCTCGTCCACCGTCGCGCCGCCGCCGTGGAGCGCGAGCCGCCGGAGGGCAGGCCGGTTGGGGCGCCGGCGGGGCGACGCTGGAGCGGTGGCGGTGGGGGGAGGTAGGCTCTGCGAGGATATCGTCGCGCGTTCTGCGTCGGCAAGCTGATGCGTCAGGCCAAGCCGGACGATGTGTTCGCGTTCGTGACGCTGAGGCAGATCCGCGCCTATCGTGCTTGAAGAGCCCGCTGATCGTTGCTAGTCTCCGAACGCTCCAAGAGGAGCTGCGGTGCGTCCACGGTCCGGCGCTCGTGTGCCGTGCCCACACCAGGGAACCTGAAGGATGATCTATCGATGCTTGCTCTCTTCGACAAGTGGAAGAGGTATCTGCTGCTTCCCGCAGCGCTCTTCGTGGCAGTCGGTCTCGGCACCGGCTGCGGCGACAAGGATAAAGGCCCGGGCCCCGACAACGGAGGCGGCGTCGACGCGCAGATCACCTTCACCCTCGACGGAACGCAGCGTACGAGCGACATCTGCCTGGCCAACTACATGGTCGACGAGGTGCTGACCAGCATCACTTCCGGAGACGGGATGTCATGGACGCTGCTGTTCGAGTTCCCCGGCAGCGGTACCGGGTCATTCAGCACGGCTGGCGGGGCGACCGCCAGCCTGACCCTCGCACCGTACTGGTACGAGGCGGAAACCTTCACCGTCACCGTATCCGCCTACGGCGGAATCGGCGGGGCGGTCAAGGGAACCTTCTCCGGGACTCTGGTCAACATCGCCGACGATGATGACAGGAAGCAGGTCACCAACGGGACCTTCACCGCGGAGAGGCTGCCGAACGTCCGGTGAGCGGAGGCCGGCAACGCGCTTGCCCGGAGCGGCATCGGCGCCGGTGACGGTAGGCCGCCGTCAGCAGGCGTCCCGCGCGCCGGCTTCCTGGGCGGCGGCGTTCCCCGCGGCGTGAACCCCGGTGGGTCGAGCCCGCGCGGCAGGCTACGGCCGTAGCGCGGTCGGAGCCGGCCCGAGGACCCGGAAGACGGGGTAGAGGCCCTCGTCGGGCTGCAGGTAGGACGTGCGGCGGAAGAAGAATTCGAGCCGCGCGTCGGGATCGGCGGCAAATCCGGAATCGGCCAGCGCCGCCTCGTACTCGGCGCGGACCGACGGATCCCGCAGCAGGCGCCGGGCGTTCTCCTCCAGCGACCAGGGCTCGAGCGTGATGTCGCGCTCGAAGATCGTGTCGAAGGCGTTCCAGGCGGCCAGCCCGGCCGGCGCCTCGGCCTCGAGCAGGTGCACGGCGATCACTCCCCCGGGTTGATCGCAGTCCACCCAGTAGTCGCCCGGGGAGAACGACCGCGCCTCCCGCGTCCGTGTCCACTCGACCCGCGCGAGCGGACGGTGCCCCTGCGCGGCCGTGTCCCGCCAGACGGGGTGGCGCCCGCGATCGGCCTCGACCTCCGTCGCGAACGCCTCGGCTAGCCGCTGCACGCGGATGCCGTGGGCGCGCAGCGTCTCGGCGACCGGCCCCCAGCCCGCGGAAAGGAGGTAGCCGCGCGGCACCGTTGTCGTCCGCGTGGCGGCCACCTCGCCGTAGAAGGGCAGCGTGTAGGTTCGCGGCAAGGCCGAGTAGCGGGCGTATCGCCTCCCGGTGACCTCGCTGGTCACGACCTCGTAGTCGCGGCCGTGCCACTCGATCATCCGCCCGCGGCCCAAATCGGCCTCCAGCGCCAGCGCGATCTCGTGCCGGCCAGGCTCCCGCGCCCAGGAGGCCGCCACGGCCCGGTCGCGGCCGGTCGCCGCGGTCAGCTCCAGCCGACGGGCCACGGCGAAGTCGAGCGTCGCGTCGATCAGCGCGCGCGTCGCCTGCACGCGCCGCTCGTAGGGGATGCAGGCGTGCGCTTCGGAGATGAGGCTCAGGGCGAAGCGCCGATCGAAGTAGCCGAAGCCGATGTGGGCATGGAGGGGGTAGGCGGCCAGGCCCCGGGAGAGGTCGCAGTCCTCCAGCGGCGCGACCAGGGCGTGGGCGAGGTGACCTCGGGTCCGCAGGGACTCGACCAGGTGCGGCTCGAGGCGCCGCAGCAGCTCGGCGCGCGCTCCGGGCAGCGTCGGATCGGTGACCGCGCTGAAGAGGATCTCGTACTGGTGATCGAAGCCGCCGTTAGCGCGAAGGTCGAGCACGATGTCGGGCTGGAACTGCGCGCCCAGGCGCACCAGCGCGGCGACCTCCGGGCTCTCCAGCTTGGTGAAGTCGCGGTCGAGGTCCAACCGGCGCGCGTTGCGCCGCGTGCCGACGCCGCCGACGGGCCCCGCCTGCGTCAGGCGGTTGTCGGGGCTAGTTCGCGCGTGGCCGTCCACGTTGAAGATCGGCACGAGCACGAGCCGCAGGTGGGCCACGACCTCGGGGCGCAGGCCCCGGGCGATGTCGCCCAGGAGCAGTTGAAGCGCGTCGTTGCCGCAGATCTCGCCGGAGTGGATGCCGGCGACGATCATCACGACCGGCTTGGGCGCGCCGTTGTCCCAACCGGCGTCCCCGGGCCCCCGGTCGTAGACGAGCACCAGCGGCAGCGGGCGCCCCTCGGCGCTGTGGCCGAAGGCCGAGAGCTGGATGTGCCTGCAGGCGCGCGTCGTCGCCGTGAGGTAGGCGTAGGTCTCCTCCAGCGACGGACTGCTCTCGAACCCCCGCAGTTCGATCGGGGCGGGTCCGGGATCGGCGGCCGCCGGAAGCGCGGCATCTCCCGCGGCGGCGGGAGGCGCGGCGTTCCCCGCGGCGACGGGCGGGGCGAGGACGATCGCCGCCGCCGCCCACAGCAGGGCGAGCGCGGCCGCCCGCCGGGCGGCGCGCCGCGGCGCAGGGGCGCTCATCCCCGGGGGCCCGGCATGAAGTCGTCGCCGATGCGCGCGCGCGCCTCGAAGCGCGTGAACTCGCCGATGAAGACCAGCGGCACGATGTCGGTCGGGCCGTTGCGGTGCTTGCCGATGATCAGCTCGGCCAGGCCCTTCACCTCTTCCTTCTCCGGCTTGTACACTTCTTCCCGGTAGACGAACATGACCAGGTCGGCATCCTGTTCGATCGCTCCCGACTCGCGCAGGTCGGAGAGGATCGGCCTCTTGTTCTCGCGCGCCTCGACCGCGCGGGAGAGCTGCGAGCCGGCGATGACCGGGATCTCCAGCTCCTTGGCCAGCGCCTTCAGGCCTTGCGAGATCTGCGAGATCTCTTGCTGGCGGCTCTCCGCGTTGCCCAGACCCTGGGCGAGCTGCAAGTAGTCGACGAGCAGCAGTCCCAGCCCGTGGCGCGACTTCAGCCGGCGCGCCTTGGCGCGCATCTCCATCAGCCCGATCGCCGGGGTGTCGTCGATGAAGATCGGCGCCTCGCTCAGGTGCGCGGCGGCGTCGGTCAGCTTGGGCCACTCGCTCTCCTTGAGGAACCCGGTGCGCAGGCGCTGGGCGGGGATGCGCGCCTGGGAGCAGAGAAAGCGCTGGACGACCTGCTCCTTCGACATCTCCAGGCTGAAGAGCCCGATCGGCAGGCGCTTCTTGATCGCCGCGTGCTCGGCCATGTTGAGCATCAGCGAGGTCTTGCCCATCGACGGGCGCCCGGCGATGATGATCAGGTCGGACTTCTGGAAGCCCGCGGTCAGCCGATCGAGATCCTCGAAGCCGCTCTCCACGCCGGTCACCGAGCGCTTGTGCTCGTAGAGCTCCTCGATGATCTCGAAGGTCGTCTTCAGGACGTCCTTGATCGGCAGGAACTCCTTCTTCAGCCGCGTCTGGCTGATCGTGAAGAGCATCTGCTCGGCCTGGTCGAGGATGGTCGACCAGGGCTTGGCCGCCTCGTAGCTCTTCTCGATGATCTCCCCGGCGGTCGAGATCATCCGGCGCAGGACCGCCTTCTCCAGCACCAGACGGGCGTAGTGGGCGACATTGGCGGCGGAGGAGACGCTGTCGAGGAGGCTCTGGAGGAAGGTCATCCCCCCGATCGCCTCCAGGTCGCCGCGGCGGCGCAGCTCCTCGGTGACGGTGATCAGGTCGACCGACTCGTTGCGCGCGCTCAAGGCGGCGATGGCCTGGAAGACGCGGCGGTGCGCGCCGCGGTAGAAGGCGTGCTCGTCCAGGATCTCCTCGACGCGGTCGATGGCCGCCGGGTCGAGGAGCATGGAGGCAAGCACCGCCTGCTCGGCCTCGAGGTTCTGCGGCGGCACCTTGCCCGGCAGGCCGGCGCCCTCGCGCTCGGCGCGGCGCGCGCTGCGGTCGAAGGTCGTCTCTGCGGATTCCATGGCGGGACTCCCCCGGGCGTGAGGCCGCGCTCGCGCGCCGGCTGTCAGGAGAAGAGGTCGCCGCTGCGCGGAGCGGGCGGCTTCGCCTGCGCGACGGGCGCCGCGGCGACGGCCGGCCCGGCCGTGGCGGCGCCCTCGTCGAGGATCCGGCGCAGGACCTGGACGTCTTCCCAGACGACGCGCTTCATCCCGGGGCTGCGCAGCAGGAAGGCCGGATGGTAGGTCGGCAGCACCGGGACGCCATTATACATGAAGACCTTGCCGCGCAGCTTGCCGATCGGCGCCTTGGTCTCCAGCAGCAACTGCGCCGCGGCGAGGCCGAGCGCGCAGATGGCTCGCGGCTTGATGATCTCGAGCTGCCGCTGCAGGTAGGGCCGGCAGGCTTCCGTCTCCTCGGGGAGGGGCGCGCGGTTGCCCGGCGGGCGGCACTTGACCACGTTGCAGATGTAGACGTCGGCGCGGTCGAGACCGATGGCGGCGATGATCTTCGTCAGCAGCTGGCCCGCTCGGCCGACGAAGGCCTCGCCCTGGGCGTCCTCGTCCGCCCCGGGACCCTCGCCGACGAAGACGAGGGGAACCCGGCCCGAGCCGGAGTTGAAGACGACGTTCGTGCGCTCCTTGCTCAGCGCGCAACGGACGCAGCCGCGCGCCTCCCGCTCGACCGCGGCCAGCTGCGCCTCCCAGTCGGGGTCCCGTCCCTCCGCGGCTGGTGGCGGCCCGAATCGGGGCAGGGACTTCGCCGGCCGGGGAGCCGGGGGCGCTGCCGCGGCGCCGGGATGGGCCTTCGCGGAAGCTGGCGGCGGCGCGGGAACGACCCTCGCCGGGGGCGACTCCGGGGGCGTCCGTCCCGCGGCGGCCAGCGGGGGCGGACCTGCCGGCGAAGCCTGGATCGCCGGCGCATCCGACCAGGCTCCCGTCGCCGTCGTCCCGGCGCTGCCCTCATCGCCGGAGGGCCGGGCCGGCGCGGCGGCGGGTGCCGGCAGCGTATGGCCCAGGAACTCGCGCGCCTCGCGGTTCCAGTCCTCGTCGCTCCAGAACCTGATCCCGCGGGCGATCTCGCCCTCGAGCTGCTCGGCGATCTCCCGCAGGACCTCGAGCCTATCCATGCGTCCGCCCGCCGGCGGCCGCATGGTCGCGCAGCGCTTCGGCGCGCTCGACGATCTCCATCGCGGCGGCGTACTTGGTCATCACCTCGGCGCGCTCAATGCGGCCGTCCCGGTAGAGGAAGGAGGGCTGCGTCGTCTCGCCGCCGAAGGCGGAGTCGGAACGCGTCGGATCGTTGAGCACGATCATGTCGACGCCCTTTGCCCGCAGCTTGGCTCGCGCCCGCTCCTCGCCCCCGTCGCCGATCTCGAGGGCGAAGCCGACGGTCACCTGACCGCGCGCCGCCCGCGCCGGGGCGACCGAGGCGAGGATGTCCGTATTGGGGACGAGTGGGATCTGCAGCGCCGCCGATCCCGAGGGGATCTTGGCCGCCTCGCGTCGCGCCGGTCGGTAATCGGCGACGGCGGCGGCCATGACCAGCACATCCGCGCGCGGCTCGGCCTCCGCCACCGCCCGGGCCATCTCCTCCGCGCTGGCGACGTCGAAGCGCTCGACGCCGATCGGGTGGGGGCAGCGCAGCGGGCCGGCGATCAGCGTCACCCGGTGCCCGCGATCGCGGGCCGCCTCGGCCAGGCGCGCGCCCATGACGCCGCTCGAGCGGTTGGTCAGCACGCGCACCGGATCGATCTCCTCCTCGGTCGGGCCCGCGGTCACGAGCACGCGCAGCCCGTCGAGACGGGCGAGCAGCATGCGCGCGACGCGGTCGGCGATCGCCTCGGGCTGGGCCATCCGCCCCGCGCCCGTCTCGCCGCAGGCCAGGTCCCCCGCCTCGGGACCGACGAAGTGGTGTCCCAGCTCCCGCAGCGCGGCGACATTGCGCTGCGTGACGGGGTTCTCCCACATGCGCACGTTCATCGCCGGGGCGAAGATCACCGGACAGGCGGCGGCCATGATCGCCGTCGAGAGCAGGTCGTCGGCGATGCCGCCGGCCGTCTTGCCGAGGATGTTGGCCGTGGCCGGCGCGACCAGCAGGAGATCGGGCTCGCGGCCGAGGTCGAGGTGATCGATGCCCGCCTGCAGCAGCTCCGCCGGCCGCCACATGCGCAGCGCCACCGGACTTCCGGAGAGCGTCGCCAGCGCGTGGGGAGACATCAGGCGGGCGCCCGAGCGGGTCATCACGACCCGCACCTGCACGCCGAGGCCCGTCAGCCGGCGGACGATGTCGGCCGCCTTGTAGGCGGCGATGCTGCCGGTGACGCCGAGCGTGACCCGACAGTCGGCGAGAGTCCGCCGGGAGGCCATCGATCCGCTCCGTGCTACTCGGTGTCGGCGGGGCTGTCGGGCTCATCCGGCGTGGACAGCGGGATGAGCGGCGGATTGCTGAACAGCGAGTCGGGCGACTCGGTCAACGGCATCAGCGGCCGGCCGCGCGGCGCGGCGGCCCGGGTCGTCACCACGGCCTTGACCTTGCCCTCGCTCACGCGCTTGAGCGCCTCGAGGGTCACCTTGCGGCTGATCTTGGTGCCCTTGCGACGGCTCTCCTCGTTCAGCCGGCTCGCCTCCGCGGCGGCCATCATGATCATCTCGTACTTGCTCCGCGGCTCGAGGATCTCCTCCTCGGTCCGCCCCGCGGCCGCCGCCGCGGCTTCCGCGTCCGGAGCGTTCTTCTCGTCGACCATGTCTGTTCTCCTTGCCGGCGATCCGGCCGTGGAATCCCGCATCGCGGCGCGCCCGCCCCGTCGCCCGGGCGCGCGGCGCGCTCGCGGCTCCGCCGCCGGTCGCCGGCCGCGCGCCGTCCCTACGGCTCCGACGGCATCACCAGGCCGCGCGCCGTCCGGCTCGTTTCGGCATGCACGATCTCGAGCAGCCGGTTGGCGCAGGTCCGGATGTCGTCGTTGACGACGACGTAGTCGTACTGCCGGGCGACGGCCATCTCGGCCAGCGCGTTGCGCATCCGCAGCGCGACCTCCTCCTCGCTGTCGGTGCCCCGCCCGCGCAGGCGCTCCTCGAGCGCCTCCATCGAGGGGGGCAGCAGGAAGATGAGCACCGCCTCCTGGTGGGCCTGGCGGATCGCCAGGCCTCCCTGCACGTCCACGTTGCAGACCACCCACTTGCCCTTGCGCAGGGCCTCGTGGACGCTCGCCTTCGGGACGCCGTACCAGTGATCGTGCACGCGGGCGAACTCGACGAACTGGCCCGCCTCGCGCTTGGCGGCGAACTCCTCCTGGCTCAGGAAGAGGTAGTGGACCCCCTCCACCTCGCCCTTGCGCGCCGGCCGCGTCGTGGCCGTCAGCGCGCGCACGAGACGGCCGTCGATCGCCAGCAGGCGCTCGACGACGACGGTCTTGCCGGTCCCGGACGGGGCCGAGACGACGACCGGGAACGGCCTCTCGATCAGTCGGCAGCACTCCGTCACGAGGCGCCCCCCTGCGGAGTCCGCGGGCCGCGCGACCGCGGCTCACTCCACGTTCTGAACCTGCTGGCGGATCTTCTCGATCTCTTCGCGCACGAAGAGCAGGTCCCTCATCGCGTCGAGGCCCTGGCACTTCGAGGCGATCGTGTTCGCCTCGCGGTTCATCTCCTGCAACAGGAAGTTCAGCCTCCGGCCCGCCGGCTCGGGGTCCTCGAAGGCCTCGGCGAACTGGTCCAGATGCGACCGCAGCCGGACGCACTCCTCGGTGATGTCGGTCCGGTCCGCGAAGAGGGCCATCTCGGCCTCGAGGCGGAAGCGGTTGTACTCGGCATCCTCCACGATCTGCGCCAGCCGCTCGCGCAGCCGCTCGCGCACCCGCGCCACGACCTTGGGGCTCAGCGCTTCGATCCGCTCCGTCGCCGCGCGCAGCGCCTCGATCCGGCCGGCCAGATCCCGCGCCAGCGCGTCGCCCTCGCGCTTGCGGCTCGCCTCGTAGCTCTCCAGGGCCCGGGCCAGCGGCTCCTCGACCAGCGCCCAGGCGGCCTCCTCGGCCAGCTCCGGCTCGTCCCGCAGGAGGATGTCGGGCAGCCCGAGCAGCACTCCCGGGTCCGGATCGCCCTGTAGCCCGAAGCGGTCCTTCAGTCGCCGGAAGGCCTCGATGTAGCGCTCGGCCGCCTCCTCGTTGAGCCGCAGGGGAGGCGCGCCCGTGTCCTCGCCATCCATCGTGACCGCGACATGGACCTTGCCGCGGGAGATCCGGCCCTGGAGACGCTCCCGGATCCGGTTCTCGAGGGAGGCCAGGCGCCGCGGAAGCCGGCTGCCGAGCTCCAGGAAACGGTGGTTGACCGACCGGATCTCCACGGCCACGCGGGGCCCGTCGTCGAGGCGTTCCCCACGGCCGAAACCGGTCATCGAGCGAACCATGGGACCTCCCCGGGCGCGAAACCTCCGGAGAGTACGCCAGCGTCCGGCCGGGTGTCAACGCGCCTGCCGCTTGCGGTTGGAACCGGGGCGCCGGCGCACGGTCCCCCGGGCGCCAAGCGGATCGTTCCGGGCTGTGGCCCGCTGGAGCGGGATGGGCTACAATGCCAACGCCATACGGGGTCGGACCGCGGGGCGGCGGAGGGCGCCGCGGCGGGCTTCCGAGCCGCGGCCCGGGAAGAGGCGCGCCAAGCGGTGGGTGGCTCCGAATCGGCCCGTCGCAACGGGCTTGCGGAGTCGCAGCTCGGTGGAGGGGAAGGGATTGAAGAAGATCAAGGTCACCAGGACGACGAAGGCCAAGCTCCCCTGGTACGAGCGACCGGTACTCCTCTTCACGGCCATCGGCGCCGCCCTGCTCGTGCTCGGCGTGGTCATGGCCTGGCTGAGCGGCATGGCCCGTGAAAAGGCGCTGCAGGCGGATCAGGTGAGCGCGACCGCGCCCGCGGCAGCGGAAGCCGCCCTCGATCCCGGCTCGGTGCTCGAAGCCGGCGCGCCCCTGCCCAGGCCGCCCGAGGGCGGGCTCGTGCCTCCCATCCGGGTACGACTGCGGGCCGAGGGGGAGCAGGCGCGGGCTTCCCTGCGCGCGGCGCTGGCGTCGGACGGAGATGTATCCGCCATTCCGGCATTGGGTTATGTTGACACTCGCAGCCTCTCCCGACTCGGCGCCCAGACCGCGGGAGCGGACTGGGAAGCGCTCCCGCTGTCCGAGCAGCAACGGACCTGGTGCGACTTCGAGCTGGCCCGCGGCCCGGGCGGGGGAGTCTACCTGCTCGGATTCGTGGCCCTGGATGTCGCCGGAGCCCTCGGAGAACTCGCCCCCGACTTCGCCTGGCCTCCGCCCGATACAAGCGCCTCGGCCCCGAAGTGGCAGTTCTGGAAGAAGAAGGAAGCCGAGACCCGCCTCCGCCTCCGGCAAGGCTCACGCATCGAGCTCTATCCCGACCTGAATCCTGGGGCGGAGTTCCTGGTGGCGATACCCGCCGCACGGCTCGCCCCGCTGGGAGCCCGCAGCGCCCACACGGGGTTGGCAACGCCGATGGAGGTTCTCGAGGTCGAGCTTCGCTAGGGCGCCGAGCGCCGGGTGCGCGGGCGCTGGCGAGGTCCCGGGCCCCAAGCGCGGGGAGGAGGATCAGGTCATGGCGCCTTTCGCTCTCTTCCTGCTCGCCGGCGTTCTGCTGGTATGGCTCTACCTGCGGCGCCTGGCCGGCCGCCGCCGGCTGCACGGCCGCGACCTCTGGCAGTCGAGCGTGCGCCACCTGCGCCGCCGCCACTGGCAGGGGGCGCGCACCTGGTCCGAACGACGGCGCCGCCAGAAGGACTACGCGACGGGCTGGAAGATCGCTCCGCGCTTCCTGGAGCAGGAACCGGAGGGGTCCGCGCCTCCGGCTCCGGACGAGGAGGACCGCCGGTGAAGGCGCGCCTGGCCGCCTTCTGCTCGCACGGCGGATCGAACTTCGCCGCCATCGCCGACGCCGCGCTGCGCGGCGAGATCCCCATCGACGTCGCCTTGATGATCCACAACAACGCCAGGGCGGGCGCCGCGGCAAGGGCCGCGGAGCGCGGGATCGCGGCCGCCTGGGTCCCCCGCGGAGGCTTCCCCGACGACGGCGCCTACGAGGCGCGGCTGCAGGAGCTCCTCGACGAGCACGCCATCGAGTACATCGCCCTGGCCGGCTTCATGCAGCTCATCCCGCGCTCGGTCGTGCGCCGCTACTCCGGGCGCATGACCAACATCCACCCCGCGCTGTTGCCGCTCTTCGGCGGGCGGGGCTTCTACGGCAGCCGCGTCCACGAGGCGGTCTTCGCCGCCGGCATGAAGGTCTCGGGTCCAACGGTGCACCTGGTCGACGAGGAGTACGATTGCGGGCCGATCCTGGCTCAGCGGGCGGTCTCGATCGAGGACTGCCGCACGCCGGGGGAGATCGCGGCGCGCGTGCTCGTCGAGGAGCACCGGCTCTATCCCGAGACGCTGGGCCGGCTGGTACGCGGTCTGTACAGGATCGAGGGGGGGCGCGCGGTCCTGGCCGTGTGACCGGGGCGCGGCCCGCGGCTCGGGGCGGCGCCCGGCGATGCATGCCGCGCTGCAGACGGAGCGCGCCGGCCCCCTCCGCGCTGCAGACGGCCTGCGCCCATCGCCTCCGCGCGGGCGGCCGCCGCGGAGCGCGCGGCCGATCGCCTCCGCGCTGCGAACGGCCGCCTAGAGGATCGAGTCCATCCCCAGGCTGTCGAAGAGCCGCTGCATGAGCTGCTCGCCGGTGATGACGCGGAGCCGGTGCCCGGGGCAGCCGTTGCGCCTGCAGGCTTCGACGTGGGCCCCCTCCGGAAGGCGCAGCGCGAACATCGATCCGGCGCACTCCGAGCAGGTCACGTCGGGATCGTCGAGCGAGATGCCGCAGTAGGGACAGGCGAACTCGACGACCTCCCGCGGCGGAACCTCGATCTCCGAGATGTTGTCGTGCAGGCCGCAGACCGGGTCGAGGTAGATCGATCCGCTGCGCTGCTGATAGGTCGCCCGCAGGTGGATCGCGGGATGGCCGTGGATCCGGCGCGCCGGCGCCATCAGGCTGCAGCCGTTCGGGCAGTAGGCCTGACCGACGACGAGCTTGCCGTGCGGGATCACGAGTTCGAGACGGTCGTTGATCTC
>VGIY01000030.1 GCA_016867695.1 Candidatus Eiseniibacteriota bacterium
CGCGGCCGCTGTACCTGATCGCCGGCCCCGGCCGGGCGCGCCGCGATCCGGGGCCGGCCGCGGCGGCGGACGCGCTCGCGACCGACCGCCCCGGCCTGATCCATGCCCGCTGAACGGGTTCTCGTCGTCGGCACGACCGCCGACTACATCGACTGGATCCGCGTCCACCACCCGCAGCGGGCGCTCTTCCTGACCGACGCGCGCCACCGCGCCTCGGCGGCCGCGCCCGCGCCCCATCCCGCCGAGGAGTTGCTCGTCGATCTCGAGCGGCCGGCGCCCGCGCATCGGGCCGCGCTGCGCGATCACCTGGCCGCCTGGCCCGCGCGGTTGTCGGGCATCGCCTGTTTCGACTGCGAATCGCTGCTCCTGGCCGCGCACCTGGCGCGCGGCCTGCGGCTCCCCTATCACGCCCCGGAGGCGGTCGCCGCGGCACGCAACAAGCTGCGATCGAAGGAGCTCTGGCACGCCGCCGGCGTGCCCTGCCCCGCCGCGGCGCGCATCGTCGACGAGGACCAGGCGGTCGCCTTCCTCGGGCGTCATCGGCCCGCGGTGCTCAAGCCCCTCAGCGGGAGCGGCAGCGAGCTGATCTTCCTCTGCCGCGACGCGGGCGAGTGCCGCGCCGCGTTCCGCACCATCGCCTCGCGCATCCGCGCCTCGCGCAACGCGCGCATGTACGCGCGGGACAGCGCCGGCGCCGACGGTCCCGACCCGCGCGAGGTCTTCCTGATGGAGGCGTTCGTCGCCGGCCCCGAGTACAGCAGCGACTTCCTGCTGGAGGAATCGGGGGCGCGCCTCATCCGGGTCGCCGGCAAGGTGATGGACACCGGCGGCTCCCTGGGCACGGCGCTGGCCTACGCGCTGCCCGCCGCGCTGCCGCCCCCGCTCGACGAAGCCTCCCTGCTGGCCGACTTCGCCGCCGCCGCCCGCGCCCTGGGGATCTCCCGCGGGCTCGTGATGGTCGACTTCATCGTCCGCGACGGCCGCCCCTGCCTGCTCGAGATGACGCCGCGACCAGGCGGGGACTGCCTGCCGCCGCTGATCCGGCGCAGCAGCGGGCTCGACATGCTCGGCCTCGCGCTCGATGTCGCCGCCGGGTGGCCGCCGAGGATCCCCGCCCCGGACGCCTGGCGGCCGCTCGCCGGCGCGCGGCTGATCGCCCGCCGGGAGGGCACGCTGGCGGAGATCGACGACCGGCTGCTGCGCGACGACCCGCGCGTGCTGGAGTGCCACTGGACGGCGCGCCCCGGGCATGCCGTGCGGCTTCCCCCCGCCGACTACGACTCGCGCATCCTGGGCCACGTGATCTTCGCGCCGTCGGGGGGCGACCTCGCCCGCGAGTGCCGCGAGCTGCTCGAGCCGGTGCGCGTCGAGATCCGCGCGCAGCCCGAGGATCCTGGCCCCGCCCGCGCGTGCGAGTGCCCGAGGGAGGTCGAGCGTTGATCAGCGACGGCGCCGTCCACTGCCGCCTGCTCGAGGAGCGGGAGCTGCTCCGCTTCGTCGAGCCTCACTTCCGGAGGCGGGCCGTCTACCTCGCCGCCGCCGCCGCGCACGGCTCGCCGCTCTACCTGATCGACGCCCAAACCCTGCGCGCGCGGGCGCGGCGCTGCCTCGAGGCGTGGATCGGGGCCTGGCCCGGCGCGGGCGTCTTCTACGCCGTCAAGAGCAACGCCCACCCCGAGGTCTGCCGCCTGCTCGTCGCCGAGGGCCTGGGGCTCGACGTCTCGAGCGGGCGCGAGCTCGAGCTCGCGCTCGCCGCGGGCGCCGAGCGGATCATCTTCAGCGGCCCGGGCAAGACCCCCGACGAGCTGCGGCTCGCCCTGCACCACGCCGCGCGCGTGACGGTGCTCCTCGACAGTTTCGGCGAGCTGCGGCGCCTGACGAGCATCGCCGCCGAGGCGGGCGCCTCCCCGCGCGCCGGCGTGCGCCTGACGACCGAGGAGACGGGGCTGTGGCGCAAGTTCGGGATCCCGCTCGCGGCGCTGCCAGACTTCCTCGCCGCCGCGGGGCGCGGCGGGCGGGTGACGATCGCCGGCCTCCAGTTCCACACGAGCTGGAACCTCTCGCCCGACCGGCAGCTCGCCTTCATCGAGCGCCTCGGGCGCGCGCTGGCTGATCTTCCCGCCGGCGCCGGCGAGCGGCTCGAGTTCCTCGACGTCGGCGGCGGGTTCTGGCCCGAGCGGGGGGAGTGGCTGCACGCCCCCCCGCCGGGATCGATCCCGACGGATCCGGCAACCCGAGGGGAAGCCGCCGGGGAACGGGGCGCGGACGGCTCTGCTCCCACTGTCCCGGACGCGTCGGCGCCCCGCGCCGCCGGCGCGGCGGCCGCGCCCGCAGGCGCCCGCCCCAAGCCCCCTCCGCCCCAGCCGCGCCCGCACTTCGTCTGCCCCGCGCAGCCCCTCGAGCTCTTCGCCGGAGCGCTCGCCGGGGCCGTGCGCCGATGGATCTCGCCGCACGCGCCCGTCGCCATGCACTGCGAGCCGGGCCGCTGGCTGAGCGACGAGGCGATGCACCTGCTGCTGACGGTGATCGACCTCAAGCGGCCCGACCTGGCCGTCACCGACGGCGCAACGAACGCCGTCGGCTGGGAGCGATTCGAGACCGACTACTGCCCGGTCCTCAACCTCTCGCGGCCGGCGCCGACCGAGAGGGCCGCCGACATCCACGGATCGCTCTGCACGCCGCACGATGTCTGGGGCAGCGCCTACTTCGGGGAGGGGATCGAGGAGGGCGACAGGCTGCTCATTCCCGCGCAGGGCGCCTACACCTACAGCCTGCGCCAGGAGTTCATCAAGCCGCTGCCCCGAACGGTCCTGATCTGAGGGCGGGCCGCGGCGCGCCGAGCGCCGGCGGCGTGGGCCCGGGGCGCGGACCGGCCGGGCGCCAAGGAGAGGGGCGATCCCCCCTCCTGTCGGAGAGAAGACCGCCCCACGAGAGCTGCGCCGCGGCCGGAGTCGCTGCGGATCAGCGGGTCAGGACGAGCCTCTCCACGCGAACCCCCCCGCCGGCCTGCAGCCGGGCGAAGTAGACGCCCGGTCCCGCCGGCGTCCCCCACTCGTTGCGTCCGTCCCAGGCCAGGGAGTGCGCGCCCGCGGCCATCTCGCCCGACTGCAGCGTGCGCACCAGCCGCCCGGCGGGATCGAAGAGCGCCAGCCGGACCTCGCCGCGCTCCGCCAGCGTGAAGTGGATCGCGCCGGCTAGCGGCGCGGGGTTGGGCCAGGCGCCGAAGTCGGCCCGCGCCGCGGGGCCGTCCGCCGAGGAGAAGCCGGTCACCCGGAAGGCGTGGTGCGTGTGCTCGGCGCCGCGCGGGTGCGTGCCCTGCCAGCCATCCGTGTTCTTCGCCTTGATGTAGTAGGTGACGGCGATGTCGCCCCCCAGGGAAGGGATCTCGCCGGCGTACTCGTTGGGGTTGCCGGTGGGCGCCAGCTGCGCCTCGCCGGCGAAGTCCCCGTCGATCCCGTAGACGACCCGGACCGAGCCCGCGACCAGGGGCACCGACGAGGCCACCGTGCAGACGACCGGATAGGGGCCCTCGTCGTCCGTGTCAGTCAGCGCGGCGTGGGCGATCTCCGGAACGATGTAGTCGCTCGCCCGGAAGAAGCCGCGGCGCGTGAAGAACCAGTCCAGCGTGCCGGCGTGCAGGCCGTCGTAGAGGTCCAGGTCGGCCTGCATGATCGCCGCGGCGGCCGTCGGCATCGTCGGTCCGGATCCCAGGTAGCCGTGGCTCTTGAGGATCAGCCGGTCCATCACCTCGCGCCCGACCTCGCGCCAGGATTGCATGAGCGGCGCCGACCAGATCTGCCCGTTGCTGTGGATGCTCCCGCCCATGTCCTCGGGGTAGTGCATGGTCGAGTTGAGGATCCGTCCGTCCCAGAAGTTGTTGTGACCGTCCCAGTTGAAGACCCAGTAGTCGCGGAACGAAGAAACGCTGGCGCTGTGCGATCCGGCCCAGTAGTCGCCGAAGCCCTCGCCGATCGAGCCGGCCTCCCCGCCGCCCCAGCCCGGGACCATGGCGTGCTGAATGGCGTGGCCGTACTCGTGGAGGATGACGTCGGCGTCCTCCGCGTCGTCCACGCCCCCCTCGCCGAAGGAGAGCCGGTTGCTGCCCGGGGAGTAGTAGGAGTTGTCCTGGCCGTTGACGCCGTGCGGATCGCAGACGATCGACAGGTTCTGGATGTTGAAGAAGCCGAGCGACTGGATGTGCCGCTGGCTGTTGTCGATGTGATAGTAGACATTCACGTCCTCGAAACCCTGCTGGCTGCGGGTGTAGACGAAGCCGTGAGGATCCGGGGAGGTCACCGGGGGGCTGCTGGGGGCCTCGAAGTCGACGATGCGCACGAAGGGCCCGTTCAAGTGATACACGCCGCCCGAGTAGGTCAGGTCCCTGAGGGCGTGCAGCACCCGCTCGGCGTTCAGCTCGGCCGTGTCGGCGTCGTTGTTGTCGGCGTAGTTGCCGCCGTAGTTCACCTCGGCCGTCGTCAGCGGATCGGGGTCGAATGTGTAGCCCGAGCCGTCGACGAAGACCCGCGAGTCCCGCGCCCCGAGGATCGCGCCGGTCTCGGCGTCGACCCGCAGGAGCCAGTCGCCGGCCGGCGACTGCGCCGGCAGGTAGACCTTGTAGGCGGGGCGCGCCGCGCCGCCGGGCACGTCCCCCTGGCGGACGATCCAGAGCTCGCTGCGCGGCTCGTCGGTGAGCGCCGCGCGCAGCGCCGCGGGATCGCGCGCGTCGACGGGCAGCCCCAGCGCGCGCGAAGCGGCGTCGAGGGCGTCTCCGGGAGAGAGCAGGGCGGCGCGCTCCGGCCCGCGGGCGACGAAGGGGTCGTAGTGGCTCATGACCGCCCGCACGAAGCGGGCGGCGGGATCGAGAGCGACTACCAGGTCGCCGCGCCAGACCGGCACGCCCCCGGCCGTTTGCAGGAAGCGAACCTGCCAGCCGCCCGGCTCCTCGCTGACCCTCTCCAGCCGCAGGGCCGCGGGATCGACGATGCCGAGCCTCTCGGCCCAGGCGGCCAGGAATGCCCGCGCCGCCGCTTCGGCCCCGCCGTCGAAGGGCCCCTCGTTCAGGTGATAGGCCGCCTGAAGCGACCCGGTCCGCTCGCAGCGCCAGGCGTGACCCTCGCGGGCGACGAGCTGCGGAGCGACCTCGCTGCGGGGCAGACCGGCCAGCTCCGCCGGCCAGTCGACCGGAGCCTTGGCCGCGGCCGGGACGCTCGAGAAGATGAACGCGATCAGGATCAGCAGGCCGATCGCCGGGAGTCCGCGCATCTCCACCTCCAGGATGCCGTTGCGCCGCCCCCCCCCGGGGGGGAACGGCCGCCGATGCCGCGCGACCGACCGCCGGACGGGGATGCCCGGACGCGCCGGTCGCGACCCCTACCATTATAGCGTCTACAGGCCGCCCCCGGCAGCCTAGTTGCCCCCTCAGCCGAAGCTCGTCTCGAACGGCAGATGCGCCTCGAGCCAGGCGACGATGCCCCCCTCAAGGGCGGAGACATCCTCGAATCCAGCGTCGATCATCCGCTGCGCCGAGGCCTCCGAGTCCCCGCCGAGCAGCCCGTAGACGAGATAGGCGGCCTGCTTGTCCAGCCGCGTCAGGGCCAGCTCGAAGTGCCCTTCCTCCACGCGGTACGAGAGAGCGCGCGGGATCCGGTGGAGGAAGAAGGTCTCGCTCGTGTCGATCACCTCCAGGTCGGGAGCGGACTGGAGCAGCTGGAAGGCCGCCTGCGGGGAAAGGAGCTCGTAGGTCGCCGGCTCCGGCGGGATGGGTCGCTCGGGGCCTGCGCAGCCGACCGCGAGTTGCATGAGCGCCAGGGCGGCGGCCGCGATCAGCCAGGGCGCCGGGCGCGAGGGAGTGCCGGTCATGAGCGAGTCTCCTCCGTGTAGCGGGCGGGCTCCCCGCGGTCGATGCTCGGCGAGCCTCGCGGAGATGCCCGGAACGGGACCGCACCGGACGGCGAGGCTCGATCTCGGGACCGATCGACCTGCCTACCGCGCGGCTCGCCGCCGGTTCCTGCCGCCCGACTCGGGGCTCCGCCTCGAACATGGGTTGCACTCAGGCGGAGACGGCGCGGCGGGGACGAACGGCGAGGCGACGGGAGCGCCTTGTGGTAGACTGGTCGGGATCGTGTCCGCCCACGACCGCCGGCGACGGAGTCGTGCAGGCGGCCTCGACCACGAACGGCCCGGGACCGCGGCCGCGCTCGATCCGAAGGCTTCGCCAGGAGAGCCATGATGCATCACACGGCCGGCGCCGTTCCCCCAACCCGCCGCTCCAACCCGATCCGCTGGCCGTCCCTCGCCCGGCGCGCCGGCGCGCTGCCGGCGCTGCTCGCGACGGCCGGCCTGGCGCTCGCGGCCTGCGCCTTGCGGTCGGCGGCGGAGGCAGAGCCCGCACGGCTAGTCTGGTGGCAGGACTCCCTGGCGCCGCAGACGAGCGGCTGGTCGCAGCTTCACCGCTTCGACGGCAGCATTCTCGGCCTCATGCCGGCGGGGGACGCCACCCTGCCCGACCCGCGAGCCCGCGACCTCGGAGCCTGGGACGATCCGTGTCTCCACCTGCTCGTCGCGCCGCGGGACCTGCGCGCGCTCTCCCGCGGGGAGCTTCCGGCAGCCTGGCGGGCGGCGCTGGAAGAGGCGGGGCAGCCGCTGCCGCCGGCCGCGACCATCCGGTCGGTCGGCCCGCTCGCGGCCGACGGCGCCGGCGCCCTGATCCGCCTGCCCGAGGCGCTGCGCGCCGTGGCGGACGCGCCGGGAGGGCGCAGTCAGCCTCTCGGTCGGGCCGCGGCGGGGGCAGCGCCGGCGCTCCGGACGCATCGCGCCGGCTCGCCCGCAGCCGGGCCTCCGGCCGCCGCGCGCACGGACGAGCGGTCGGAGCTCTGGGGCGCGATGCGCCTGGCGCTGCGAGCGGATCGGATGTTCGCCGATCTCGACTACCTCTCCACGGAGCTCGCCACCCGCTACGCCTACACGCCACAGATGGACCTCGCCTGCGACTACGCGCTGGCGCAGTTCGAGCAGCTGGGTCTGACCGCCTGGTCCGACGAGTTCAGCTACAACGGATACGCTCTCAGGAACGTGGTCGCCGTGAAGGAGGGCCTGCTCGAGCCGAGCGTCATCTACCTGATCGGGGGGCACCTCGACTCGATCTCGAACACGCCCTGGACGCTCGCCCCCGGCGCGGAGGACAACGGCTCGGGCGCCGCGGGCGTCATCGAGGCGGCGCGGCTGCTCGCCCCGCTCTCCTGCGATCAGACGATCTACTTCGTCTGCTTCTCGGCGGAGGAGCAGGGGCTGCGCGGCAGCGCGCACTTCGCCGCCTGGGCCGCCCAGCAGGATCTCGACATCCGCGGCGTGCTGATCCAGGACATGATCGGCTACTACGATCCGGCCGGCACCGACCTCTGGCTCGAGGGCTTCCGCGACGCGCCCTCGTCCGTCTGGCTGATGAACCTGGTGCAGGCCAACGCCGCGCGCTACGCGGGGCTGTCGGTCTACCAGTACCCAGGCGACGGCTGGGGCTCGGACCACGTCCCCTTCCACAACCATGGCTTCCCGGCGATCCTGGCGATCGAGAACGAGTGGGACAGCTACCCCTGCTACCATCGCCCCTGCGACGAGGTCGCCTGGCTGGATGCCGGGCTCTGGTCCTCCATCTCGGCCGCGACGACGATCTCGCTGGCGCAGCTGGCCGGTGTGCAGGACGGCCTGGGAGCGCTGTTCGGACGCGTGCGGGCGCAAGGCGGCGGGCCTCTGGCGGGAGCGCGGGTGTCGATCTTTGGCACCGGCTACCCGATGCAGATCAGCGCCGCAGGGGGGGGATTCGGCTGGTCCGAGCTCCTCCCGGGAAGCTACACGCTCCTGGCCGAGCGGTTCGGCTACGAGCCGGCCACGCTGGAGATCGCCGTCGCCGGCGGCGGGTTGCTCGAGGTGGAGATGTCGCTCGCGCCCCAGGGGGCCGCCGCGGTTGCGGAGGCGAGCGAGCCAGACCCGTCCCGGGCGCGCCTGCGCCTCGTGCCCGGCATGGGCGCCTCGCCCGCCGTCGTGCAGCTCCGGCTCCCGCAGGGCGATCGGGGCAGCCTGGCGGTCTACGCCCCCGACGGGCGCCTGCAGCGCCGGCTGGCCTCCGCCGTTCGGCTCGAGGCGGGGGAGCACGCCTTCGCCTGGGACGGCCGCGACCGAAAGGGACGTCGCCTGCCCAGCGGTGCCTACATCGCCCGCTGGGAGGGCGAGGGGCACCGGGCACAGAGCACGCTCGTCCTCGCCCGCTGATCCGCCGGGTTCATGGGCGCCCGCTCCCCCTCGCCCGCTGACCAGCCGGGGCCGGGGGCGTCCGCCCCCCTCGCCCGCTGACCCGCCGGGTTCACGGGCGCCCGCCCCCTCTAGCCCGCTGACCGGCCGGGGCCGGGGGCGGCGTCTACTCCGCCGTCGCCGGGGCGGCTTCCTGCGCCGGGGGTTCCTGCTCCGCAGCTTCAGGCGCCTCGGCCTCCCGATCCCGCTCCAGCAGGGCCCGGATCTCCGCGGGCGGCTCGAAGCGTCCCTCCGGGATCTCCACGTTGTGCTCGACGCGCTCGGTGACGAAGAGCATCTCCTGGATGCCCATCACGACCTGGCGCGAGCGGAAGGCGATCTGGACGCCGTCGACCTCGCGGTAGTCGTCGGCGTAGGCGACGACCGGGATCGTGCCCATCTCCCCGGTGATGGTCATCTCCGCCTTGCGTAGCAGGCCGGTCTCCATGTCGTAGTACTGCGTCTCCGGGGAGCCCTCGACGGGGGTGAGCAGGATCTTGTGGCAGGGCCGCGACTCGACCGTGTCGATGCCGACGGTGCGCGCATCGGCATACATCTCGCGCCAGTGGAGCATGCCGTTGAAGCGGGCCTCGCGCAGGGCCATGGCGCGCTCCTCGCCGCTCTTCAGGCGCGGTCCAGTCATCGCCGTGCTCTCCCAGAAGATCTCACCGTCCGTCCCCGACTCGAACTTCCCCAGGCCGGCCAGCTCGGCGACGCTGTAGAAGAGGCTGGGGGCGGCGCTGTAGGAGACGAGCGTGCCGGTGATGCCCATCGCCGGAATCTGCATGCTGCCGTGCGTGACGCGGTTGTGGATCTGGTCCATCGCCGCCCGTCCGCCCATCGCCTCGACGGCCTGGTCGAGTAGGGCCGCCGCGTCGGGCAGCTCGGGCGACTCAGCCCGCGCGGCGGGGGAAGCGAGACACAGGCAGGACAGGACGATCCACCACAGCGGCCAGGTCTTCATCTCGTGACCCTCCATTTCGTGTGCATCAGGGCTGACCGGACGGCGACGGCCCGGGAGCGGGCTCGCCGCGCGACGGTCTACGACGCCTCGCGGATCCAGGCCAGGGCGGCCTCGAGCGCCGCGTCGCGCCCCGCGAGCAGGGCGGCGCGAGTGTGCGGCGCTTCGACATCGGGCAGGACGCCGTGGCCCTCGAGAACCGCGCCCGCCGCGGAAACGTAGTTGGCGATCGCGTAGAGGAAGCCGTCGCCGTTGGGCAGACGCTCGATCATCGCCGGCAGCACGGCGCCGGCGCTGCGCGTCCCGAACACGCGCGCCCGACCCAGGTCCTGCAGCCCGCCGGCGAAGATCTCTGTCGTCGACCCCGAGGCGCCGTCCTGCAGGATCGCCAGGGACCGGCTGAAGACCCGCGCGCGGGGCGAGACAACGAAGTTCATCTCGTTGCCGCGCGTGTGCATCGTGCCCAGCCGGCGGCCCTTCTCCTCGACGAACCAGCCGGCCATGCCCATGGCCATGGCCCCGATCCCGCCCGGATTGCCGCGGACGTCGATGATGATGCCGTCGGCGTCCATGAAGGAGGCGACCGCTTCGCTGAAGGTCTCCATCAGGTTCTGCGGGTCGAGGAAGACGTTGAAGGCGATGTAGCCTACGCGCTCTTCGATGCGCCGCGCCTCGATCCAGACCGGCAGGGGCGGCAGGTTGCCCAGCTGCGACCATCGCCCCCGGGGCGCCACCAGCACTAGGTCGCGCGTCACCTCGCGCCCTTCCCCGTCGCGGAAGAGCACGCGCCGCGCGTCGCCGATCTCCCCCTCCAGGCGCGCGGCGACGATGCCCGCCAGCATGACCTCGAGTGTCGTCTTGTCCTGGAACTGCTCGCGGATGCGCGCCAGGCTCGGGGCCAGCTTCTTGCCCTCGACGGCCAGGATCTCCCAGCCCAGGCCCACTCCCGCCTGCTCGGCCGGGGATCCCGGCTCGAGCCGCGTGACCAGAGCCTGATCTTCGATGACGCGCGCCTCCAGACCGACCCCGCCTTGACCCTTGCGTCCGGTCGAGGCCTCGGCGACGACCTCGTAGGCGTCGGGCGGGAAGATCCCGAAGTGGGACTGGTCCAGTCGCGAGAGCATGTCCACCATGGCCGCCCGCGCCTCGGCCATCGTCTCGGCCGCGGCGATCCTCGGCAGGAACTCGTCGCGGACCCCGGGCCAGTCGACGCCGTTGAGCTCGGGATCCCAGTGCTTGTCGCGGATCGTCTCCCAGGCGTACTCGAAGGAACGCAGGTTGAGCTCGCGCTGCGCCGCGTCTAGCCGCGGGGGGGCCGGAGCGCGCCGCAGGGCGCCGCAGCCGCCCCCCGGGATTGTCGCGGCGGCGACGCTCAGCAGGCAGGCGAGGAGCGCCGGGGACCAGCGTCGCGGCGCAGCCGGTCGAGCAGGACGAGGGACGCGTTCACCCAGATCCATGGCCCGGCTTCCTCCTCAGGTTGTGGACCAGGGAGTGATGATGGCTGGCTCCTAACCAGATGTCCACCAAGGCGTTGCGGCCGGATCGACGCCATCCTCCGCAATCGGCATCCTTCCGCCCGTAAGCCATTGTCATCGATCTAGTTAGTCGTGGTCCCATCAGCACTTCCCGGTCCACAACCTACTGCCAGAAATCCAGCACGCGACCGAGGCCCTCGCGCTCCTTGAGCACTTCGAACTCGCCGCCGGGCCCATGGTAGCCGATCACCTTGGGGAACTGCCGGCTGACGAATCGCGACCACATGCTGAAGGTGTAGGCCCCGACGTCGCGGATGACGAGGATATCCCCCTCGCGCGCCGGCGGCAACTCCTGCTCGAAGCTGAGGACATCCCCGGCGAAGCAGAGCGGCCCGGCGACGACGTGGCGCTCGAGCGGACCGCCGCGCGGCGCCCCGCCCGCGTCGAGGACGACCATCTCGTGCCGCCAGTGCTCGGGGAAGTAGCACTCCCGCAGCAGCATGTCGGCGCCGAGATGGATGATCAGCGTTCGCGCGCCGCCTCCCGGCTTGACGTACTCGATGCGGCTCGCCGCCCAGGCGCAGGGGGCGCTCAGGTAGCGGCCGAACTCGGTGACCAGGCGCCAGTCGCTCGTGAAGAGCTCCGGGCAGCGCGCGCGCAGGAGAGCCGCGTACTCGGCCATCCGCGGAGCGCGATCGCCGTCGGCGTAGGCAACGGGCAGCCCCCCGCCGATGTCGAAGATGCGCACGCGCGGCCCGGCGGCGCCCGCGCGCCGGTTCGCTTCCAGGGCGAAGTCCAGGGCGACGCGCATCCCCTCGACCATCTGCTCCGGCGCGCAGGCCTGGGAGCCGATGTGCACGTGCACGCCCTGGAGCCAGACATGCGCGCGATAGGCCTCCAGCAGCGCCTCGCGGAACTCGGCGATCGGCACGCCGAACTTCGAGTAGCGGGCCGCCGTGCTCGTGTAGGCGAAGCGGCCGGCGCCGACCTGGGGATTGAGCCGCAACCCGATGCGCGGGCGCGCCGCCGCGCTCGCCGGGCGCGCCGCGATCAGTTCGGCCAGCCGGGCGACCTCGTCCAGCGAGTCGGCGTTGATCGCCGCGCCGAGGTCGAGGGCGTAGGCCAGCTCGGCCCGCGTCTTGGCCGGGGAGTCGAAGACGATCCGCTCCGCCGGCACGACGGAGCGGGCCAGTTCGAGCTCGCCGAGCGAGGCGACTTCCAGACCCATGCCCTCCCGGGCCAGGCAGCGCAGGAGGGGCGGCAGCGGCGCGGCCTTGACGGCGGCGGTGTGCAACGCGCCATCGGGAAAGGCCTCGCGCAGCTCCCGGGCGCGGCCGGCGAGCCTCTGCAGATCGATGAAGAGCGCCGCGGTGTCGTCGCCGGAGAGCAATCCGAGCTCCAGAGCGCGCCGGTAGGCGGCGCTCAGCTCGGACGGCGGGATGCGCTCGCCCACGGCGGCATTCACCGGCGCCGGGCCGCGACGGCGACCAGGACGGCCAGCAGGAGCACGGCGACGGCGAAGAAGGGGAGCAGCGCCCCGGCCGCGGAGTCCCGGGACGCGGCGCGCATGACGCCGAGAGCGATCATGACCCCCACGACCAGGGAGGCGACGACGGCGGCGGCGACGGGGCCGCGGCGGGCGGCGCCGCGGCCCTGCGCGGCAATGCGCAGGGCGTCGCCGATGTCGCCGGCGCTGACCCCCGGATGGGTCTGCTGGTACTCGCGGATCGTGGCGGAGATCTTCTGCGCCAGCTCGAGCGCGGCCGGCGACCCGGAGCTCGTCACCGGCGGCGGGAACACGACCATGAGTCCACCTCCCGGCTGGCCGCCGGAAGCCGGCGGCGGGGACAGGGTGTCGGGCTGATCAAACCCGATCCGCCCGGCCGGGGAAAGTGGAAAGCGGCTCGCCTTCCGGACAGCGGTGGCACTCCCGGGGAAACCGATCCGGTTCCCCGGGAGTGCCCGGGAAGCGCACGATCTGTCAGCGGCCCGAGGGGACCCGCCGGCCTCAGGAGGCCGCGCCGGGGAGCATGACCCGGTCGATCACGTGCACGACGCCGTTGTGGCCGAGATGGTCCGCGGCCAGGACCCTGGCCCCGTTGACGAGGAGCTCCTCGCCGCGGGCGCCGACGTCGATCGTGGCGCCGCCGAGGGCCTTTACGGGATGAGGCGCGGCCATGTCGGCGGAGCTCATGCGCCCGGCGACGACGTGCTGCATGAGGACCGCGGTCAGCTTCTGCGGGTCCTCCAGCAGGGCCTGCATCTGTGCCCGCGGGATCCGGGCGAAGGCCTCATCGCTGGGGATGAAGAGAGTGAACGGGCCCTCCGCGCTCAGCGCGTCGGTCAGCTTCGCCGCCTGGACCGCCTCGACGAATGTCCGGCATGAGGGCAGGCTGGCCGCCATCTGCACGACGGTCATCGACCCGGTCGGCTGGGCGGCGCCGGCCGCGGCGGAGGAGGGGGTCGCGCAGGGGGACTTGACGGCGCAGTCCGCGGGCGACGCGGCGCCGGTGGCGGAGACCTTGCCGGCGGGCTTGCTGCCGGAGGGGCAGCACTGCGCGGAGGCAGGCTGCAAGAGCCCGGCCAGAATCAAGCCGGCGGCCATGCCGACTGCGACCAATGTCTTGTGGATCTTCATGGGATGCACTCCTCTTGTAGGGGCGACCGATCGCCGGTGCGATTCGACTTCCGGGGCGTCCAGGGGGACCCATGTTCAACCGCCGCCGGTCGGGGGGGTTCCCGGCGGCGGCGGGAATCGTCGCGCCGAGCCCAGGCGACGCAACGAGGAGTCGTCCGCGGCCGACCCGGGGCTCCGGCAGCCGCCGAGCGCGGGAGCCGGGGCGCCCGTGACGCGCCGGCGCCGGCGTTCCCGCCGCCCCGGCGGGGCTCAGCGGGGCGGCGGCGCCTCGGGCAGGAGTCCGGCGAGCCGGTCGCGGTGGACCGTGAAGCAGAGCGCCTTCAGCCGGATGTAGTCGCCATCGTAGAAGGCGTAGCCGGGGAAGCGCCCCTGGCGGGAGCTGCGGTTGCTGTCCTTGATCAGGAACCAGTCGCGCCCGCCCCAGGCCAGGTGGCCCACGCAGTGGTTGCCGTGATCGTCGGTCGTCGCGCGGTTGGCGATGCGCAGCTCGCGGCTGAACTGGTCGATGAACTCCGCGGGGATGTCCCAGCTCGGCACGACGGCCGCGTCCTCGAGCCCGTCCATGCCCGGCTCGCTCACGTCGACGCCCAGCACGGCGGTGCACCCCTCTCGCGCCGCCTCGCGCAGGACGCGGTAGAACTCGGGCAGGGGCAAATTGAGGAAGTCCTCCCGCCGGCGCCAGTTGTCGTGCACGTCGAGAAGGGTCCACTCGCCGAAGGGCTCGCGCAGCGTCGAGACGACGCTGACGTAGGCGTCCAGATCGAGGGCCAGGACGTCGCGCAGGAAGTCCGGCGGCGTGTGCGTGCGCCCCTCGTAGTCGAAGACCTCGGGCGGGACACCGAGGTACTCGTCGAGCAGGGAGCGGACGAGATCGACTACCAGCGCCTCCTCCCAGCAGGCCCGCTCCTCCACCCAGGACAGCAGCGCGTCGAGCCGCTCGGCCAGCTCGGTGTGATCGTGGCGGCCCTCCTCGTCGGGGCAGCCCCGGTAGGCGTCGGCCGGCACGGCGCCGTAGCGAGCGTAGATGTCCTGCAGCGCGTGGTCCTGCGAACCCTCGCCGAAGGCGGAGCGCCCGTATTCGCGAACGAACCGGCGGGCCTTCTCGACATACTCCCAGTAGACCAGCCACATCTCGGAAAGCTTCACGCGCCGGCCGTTCAGGCGCTCCACCTCCGACTCGATGAACGAAGTGGCGCTGAAGGCCCAGCAGGTGCCGGTGGCGTACTGCGCCCGGGGAGGGAAGTGGAAGGCTGCCGCGAAGGCCTCGGGGCCCGGCGGCTTGTCGATGCCCCTCCAGTCGAGTCGGAGCTGCCTCGCCTCGAGCTTCTTCAGCCGCTGGTCCTCGGCGTGGCGCTCCCGGGCGGCGAGAGAGAGGGAGTCCCGAAGCGCTGCGCGCGCCTGGCGGGCCGAGCGCAGCGCATCCATCTCCGCGTCGGGCGGAGCGACGCGGTAGACCGGACCCCCGGGCGCCT